>NZ_JBDJOB010000004.1:0-236331 GCF_039674705.1 Stenotrophomonas sp. TWI169
AATTAGCGCTGTGGAACCACCCGATCCCATCCCGAACTCGGAAGTGAAACGCAGCTGCGCCGATGGTAGTGTGGCTCAAGCCATGCGAGAGTAGGTCATCGCCAGGGTTTATACCCAAAAACCCCGCTGCTGACGCAGCGGGGTTTTTCTTTATGCGTTTCAGCAGCCGATGTTTCAGCCGGCGCTGCCGTGTCTCAGGAACGGCTGGATCACTGCCGCGATCTGGGCGGGCGCTTCCATATGCAGGTGATGGTTGCCCGGAAACACGGCCAGGCGCCCGTCGCGCAGGTGCTGCAGTCGCTCGCTGCGCATCGGCTCGGGATAGTACGACTGCGCGGGAGTCGCGTAGATCACCTGCGTAGGGCAGGCGATGGCCTGCAGCAGGTTGTCGATCTGGCCCTCGCTGAGCCGGATGGCGGTGGGCAGCATCAGGCGCGGATCGCTGCACCAGCGATAGCCGCCCTCCACAGGCTCGACCCCGCGCTCGACCAGCAGGCGCGCGCAGCCTTCGCTGAGCTGGTTGGTCATCATCCGCGCGCGGATTGGCGCGGCAAGATCGGGGAAGACCCTGAGCTGCTTGCGCGATAGCGCGCGCGTGGCAGTCACATGCTCACGCAGCCGATCCGCGGTGTCCTCTTCCGGTCCCCGCAGGCCGCCCAGCGCTTCGATGGCGACCAGGCGTTCAATGCGGTCACTGACCGCCGCCGTCAGGCTGGCGATGCCCGCACCCATCGAATGGCCGAGCAGGCTGAAGCGCTCCCAGCCCAGCGCGTCGGCCACGTCAAGGACGTGGCAGATCGCGGCAGCGGTGGTGTAGCTGGCGCCGGCCGGGAGATGGGCGCTGTGGCCATGGCCAGGCAGGTCGATGGCCACCAGATCCAGATGGGGCAGATGCGGTGCGAGTGGCACGAAGCTGGCGGCGTTATCCAGCCATCCGTGCAGGGCGAGCACACGCGGGCCGTCCCCGTGATTGCGCAGGCCGGCCACGCGCGCGCCGCCGACCTCGAGTTCGAACCCCTGCAGGCTCATGCCAGCGAGGCCACGGCCAGCCGTGCCAAGGCACGCGCGTGCTCGGATCCATCGTTGAGGCAGGGGATGTAACGCATCCGTGCGCCGCGTTCGGCGAGGGTTTCAGTGAATCCCATCTCGACTTCTTCCAGCGTTTCCAGGCAGTCGGTGGCAAAGCCGGGGCAGACCACGTCGATCTGCTTCACGCCGGCCTCGGCCAGCGCCCACAGGCTGGGTTCGGCATACGGCTGCAACCAGCGCTCGCGCCCGAAACGCGACTGGTAGCCGAGCTGCCACTCGCTCCGTTCCAGGCCCAGCGCATTGGCGATCGCCTGCGCACTGGCTTCGCAGCGCTGCGGATAGGGATCACCGCCATCGGCCAGGCGCTGTGGAATGCCGTGGAAGGAGAACATCAACCTCTGACCACGGCCATGCGCCTGCCAGTAGCGCTGGATGGAGGCTGCCACGGCCGCGACCCAGTCCGGGTCGACCGAGTAGTCCTGTACCAGGCTGACCGTGATGCCCGGATTCCTGCGCTGCCAGGCATCGACACGATCCTCCACCGATGCGGTGGTGGTGGTCGAATACTGGGGATAGAGCGGCAGCACGACGATGCGCCGCACGCCTTCCGCCGCCAGCCGGTCCAGTTCCGCGGTCAATGCGGGTTCGCCATAGCGCATCGCATGGCGCACGCGCAGGGTCGGCAGCAGAGCTTGCATCGCCTGCGCCAGCCGCCGGGTATGGACCATCAGCGGCGAGCCCTCGGGCAGCCAGACCTGGGCGTACTTGGCGGCCGAGCGGCCGCTGCGCAATGGCAGGATCAGGCCGCGCAGCAGCGGCTGCCACAGCAGCGCCGGAATCGACACCACGCGCGGGTCGGACAGGAACTCAGCCAGGTAACGGCGTACGGCGGGGGCCGTCGGCGTCTCGGGCGTGCCTAGGTTGACCGCCAGCACGGCGGTATCGGGTGCGTCGAGCATGGGTCTCATTGTCGCCGATCTGCCGCTGTATCGGGATGCAGGATCTGCATTGCAGGCATAGTCATCTCCGATGCGGGACCGATGACGCTCATTGCCGATTCATCACAACACTACTAATTTCAGTCACTTGCTATATCTTCCTATGGACTGACTTCTGGAGCCTGCCATGCGTCGCCCGATCCAAGCCCTGCTGATCGCCGCCAGCCTGCTGTCCAGCCAGGCCATGGCCGGGCCGCAGGAAGACCAGCGCGCCCGCAACGCGGTGCGTGTGCTGGCTGAAATCCAGGAAATCCCTGAACAGGGGATTCCGGACAAACTGCTCGACGAAGGCCGCGCGGTCATCGTCATTCCCGACACGATCAAGGCAGGCCTGGTCATCGGTGGCCGCCGTGGGCATGGCCTGATGTCGGTCCGCATGCCCAACGGCGCGTGGTCCAACCCGGTCTTCGTCAAGCTCACCGGCGGCAGCATTGGCTTCCAGGCCGGCGTGCAGTCGTCGGACGTGGTGCTGGTGTTCCGCAACGACCGCAGCCTGGACAACCTGGTCAACGGCAAGTTCACCCTGGGCGCCGATGCCGGTGTGGCGGCCGGTCCGGTCGGCCGCAATGCGGCCGCGGCCACCGACGGCCAGCTCAAGGCCGAAATCTGGTCGTGGTCGCGTGCGCGTGGCCTGTTCGCCGGCGTCGCCCTGGACGGTGCGGTGCTGCAGATCGACGATGCCGCCAACCTTGACGCCTATGGCAGCAACACCACGCCGCGGATGATCTTCGAGGGCAGGGCAGCAGGTGCGCCGTCGATGGATGTGGTCGCCTTCCGTGATCGCCTGGAGGAGGCGACCTATGCCGCGCGCAACAACCGCGGTGGCAATGGTGGCACGGCCTCGCGTCCGGCTCCGGCGCCGACGGTCGCACCGCCGCCTGTTCAGGCAGCCCCGGCGGTCCCGGCGGAAGCCACCACCGCGCCCCTGCAGAACGTGCCGCAGAACCCGCCGCCACAGCAGCAGGGCTTCCAGCCGGTCAATGAAGGCGAAATCCGCACGGAGACGCTGGGCGGGAACTGACTTTCGTCACGCGCGCCGGCTAACGGCCGGTGCGCTATGCTCGACAGCCTGATCACTAACGTAACGAGCGTCTTTATGGGCAGTTTCAGCATCTGGCATTGGTTGGTCGTGCTGGCCATCGTCCTGCTGGTGTTCGGCACCAAGCGTCTGACCAGCGGCGCCAAGGACCTCGGTTCGGCGGTCAAGGAATTCAAGAAGGGCATGCGCGACGAGGACAAGCCGAACGCGCAGCTGGGCGATGAGACGCGCAGCCAGGACGCCTCGCGCACCGCGCAGGACGAGCACGACCGCAACGCACGCTGATCCGGAGCGGTCGCGGTGTTTGATATCGGCTTCAGCGAACTGCTGGTCATTGCGGTGGTCGCCCTGGTGGTGCTCGGTCCCGAGCGTCTGCCCAAGGCGGCCCGTTTTGCCGGCCTGTGGGTCCGTCGTGCCCGCAATCAGTGGGACTCGGTGAAACAGGAACTGGAGCGCGAACTACAGGCCGAAGAGATCAAGCGGCAGATGCAGGACGTGCGGCAGGGCATGCAGGACACCGAGAACCAGTTGCGTGCCAGCGGCGAGGCGATCCGTCGCGAAGCCGCGCAGGCACAGCAACAGGGTGATGCGCTGGCGCAGGAGACGCGGGCACCGGCGCCGGCGGACCTGCCGCCGCATGTCAGCCAGGCACAGCAGGCTGCGCCTCCCGCGTCCATGGGCGACGGCACTGCGGCCGATGCCGGCGGGGCGTCCGCTGCATCCGCAGCCGATGTAGACGACACCCGTCCGGTGCCAGCGTCGCAGAGCGAGGAGCGCGGCCGATGAGCGAACAGGATTTCGGCGAGAGCTCGCTGGTTGAGCATCTGGTGGAGCTTCGCGGCCGCCTGGTGCGTGCGCTGCTGGGCCTGGGCGTGGTGCTGCTGGCACTGCTGCCCTTTACCCAGAAGTTGTACAACGCGCTGGCCGAACCGCTGGTCTCGCAGCTGCCGAACGGCCAGACGATGATCGCCACCAACCCGGCCGGCGCCTTCTTCGCTCCGTTGAAGCTGACCTTCTTCGTCGCGCTGTTCGTGGCGGTGCCGTGGCTGCTGTACCAGCTGTGGGCCTTCGTCGCGCCGGGACTGTATGCCCGCGAAAAACGCCTGGCGGTGCCGCTGCTGGTGTCGTCGGTGCTGCTTTTCTACACCGGTTGCGCCTTCGCGTATTTCCTGGTGTTGCCGGCGGTGTTCCACTTCCTCACCACCTTCAGCCCCGATGTGATCGCGATCACTCCGGATGCCAACGCCTACCTGGATTTCGTGCTGGCGATCTTCTTCGCCTTCGGTGGCAGCTTCGAGCTGCCGGTGGCGATGGTGATCCTGGTACTGCTGGGATGGGTGACGCCGCAGCAGTTCAAGGAGGGCCGTGGCTACGCGATCGTGGGCATCTTCGTGGTGGCGGCCGTGCTGACGCCGCCTGACGTGGTCTCGCAGCTGATGCTGGCGATCCCGATGTGCCTGCTGTACGAACTGGGCATCCATGCCGCGCGATGGCTGGTGCCGTCCTCGGTGGTGAAGAAGCCCGCCGCGTGATGCGGCAGCGCCGGGCATGGCCCGGCGCTACCGTTGGGCGTGCTCAGGCGTGGAAGACGTCGTTCGCCGGCGGCGTGGCCGGAACCGGCGGAGCGCCACGGCTGCCACGGTGCACGAACATCTGCTTCCAGGCGGCATACACCGCGCCGACGTACAGCGGCATCACCACGGTGGTCAGCAGCAGCTGTGCGATGAACACGGCCACCATCTGCCCCCCCAGCAGCATCGCGATCTGGATCACGATCACGAACAGGATGTAGCCGCAGAAGGCGGCGATCACGCCGAGCACGGCGAACACCGCCATCGCCGCGATGTTCTCGATGCAGCCCTGCAGGCTCAGGCGCAGCGCGTGCATGCCGCTCTGCTTGTCGAACACCACCAGCGCTGGCTGGGTGAACATAGCCAGGGTCAGGGCGATGGCGGTCACGAACACCAGCAGCATCCACAGTGCGATGCGCGTGGCCGGCAGCTGGGCGACCAGTTCGGCGGCGGCTTCGGGGCTGACCTGCTGGTTGCTGCGGGCGATCTCTTCCATCCGTGCCATGACGTCGCTGAAGGCGGCGAAGCCTTCGCGACCGATCATCAGGTACAGCAGCACGCCCAGCAGCAGGACCACCAGCACCTGGATCGCCAGCGGCACCAGCAGGTGGCTGACGCGGTGGTCACGGATCGGCTGCAGCAGGTGGGTGACCAGGCCGGGCCGGCCATCGTCGATCTCGCCCATGGCGTACAGCATGCCGCCGAACATGATCGGCGAGACGGCCAGGGTCATCAGCTGCACGGCCAGACCGAGCGCGCCGGGCACCAGGGTGGACAGCAGGGTGACCACCCAGCTGACCAGCATCCAGGTCAGGCCGATCCGCGCCAGCTGCAGCGGTGCACGCCGGTACAGGGAGAACGTATCCAGCAACCACTGGGCGCCCGCCGAGGCCGGCAGCTTGCGAATCTCTTTCATGGACATCCGGAGAGGACAGAAGGGGAGCGGGCAGTACCCGCGCCGCCGATTATCCCTGTTTTGCCGCCGGCTGGGCTGAAGACTGCCGTGCCTGGCGGACGAAACGGCGCAGCAGCTGCCGGGCCAGGGGGGCGGCGCTGACCGCGCGCTCGATGCTGCGGGCGCAGCCACCGTGGCGGCCGATGCAGTCGGCCCGCGCACGCACGTAGCCGCGCATGTGGTGGGTGGCGAACTCGGGATGGAACTGCACGCCCCACGCCTGCCGGCCCCAGCGGAAGGCATGGCAGCCATCCTGCGGCGACCGTGCCAGCACGGCGGCCCCCTCGGGGGCACGCAGTACGGTCTGCAGATGGGTCGCGTGTGCCGCGAAATGCTGCGGCAGCCCCTGGAACAGGGGGTCCTGTGCTGCCTGCGGCTGCAGCTCCAGTTCAATGGTGCCCGACTCGCGTCCGGCCGGGTTGTAGGCCACTTCGCCGCCCAGCGCATGCGCCAGCAGCTGGTGCCCGTAGCAGATGCCGAACACCGGCACGTCATCGTGGGCGGCCTGCCGCAGCCACGCCGCGCTGCGCTCGCTCCAGTCGGCGTGGTCGGTGACGAAAGCGGCCGAGCCGGTCACCATCACCCCGGCGAACGCGCGCGGGTCGGGCAGGACGCCGCCGTGCTCGACATCGACCACCACCGTCTCGTGTTCTTCCAGGCCGGCGGCGACGCGGATCCAGTGCGGGAAACGCCCATAACGACGCAGCGAGGGCACTGGACGGCCGGTTTCAAGAATCAGGAAGGGCGCTGGGTTCATCCGGGGGCGGCAGGACAGACAGGACTTCCTCGATTGTAGTCAGCCCCTGCGCCACCTTTTCAAGCCCCGCCTGGCGCAGGGTCCGCAGGCCCTCGGCACGGGCGGCACGGCTGAAACCGGCCAGATCCATGTCGGCGCGGATCTGCGCGCGAAGCCGCGAACCCAATGGCAGCAACTCATACAGGCCGATGCGGCCGAGGAAACCGGTGCGCCGGCACTCCAGGCAACCGACCGGCCGACAGGGCGTGGCGGCATCTGGATATGCGGCATGGCTATCAGCCAGTACCGCCCAATCGGCGGCACCGAGCGTATGCGGCTGCTTGCAGTGCGGGCACAGGGTGCGCACCAGGCGCTGGGCGAGGATGCCGTTGACGGTGGAGGCCAGCAGGTAATGCGGCACGCCCAGGTCGAGCAGGCGGGTGATGGCCGAGGGGGCGTCGTTGGTGTGCAGGGTGGACAGCACCAGATGGCCCGTCAGCGACGCCTGTACCGCCATCTGCGCGGTTTCCAGGTCGCGGATCTCGCCGATCATGATGA
Source organism: Stenotrophomonas sp. TWI169 (assembly GCF_039674705.1). Lineage (NCBI taxonomy): Bacteria > Pseudomonadati > Pseudomonadota > Gammaproteobacteria > Lysobacterales > Lysobacteraceae > Stenotrophomonas > Stenotrophomonas sp. TWI169. The sequence continues at coordinate 6,887 of NZ_JBDJOB010000004.1, forward strand.
TGTCCGGATCCTGCCGCAGCAGGGTGCGTACGCCGCTGGCGAAGTCTAGGTCGATGTTGGTCTGCACCTGCATCTGGTTGAACTCCGGCGCGATCATCTCGATCGGATCCTCCACCGTGCACACGTTCACGTCCGGGGTGGCCAGGCGCTTGAGCGTGGAGTAGAGGGTGGTGGTCTTGCCGGAGCCGGTCGGGCCGGTCACCAGCACGATGCCGTGCGGACGCTCGACCAGGGCGTTCCAGCCGGCAGCCTCCTGCGGGCTGAAACCCAGCTGGTCGATGCTCTTGAACGCCGCATCCGGGTCGAAGATGCGCATCACGCACTTCTCGCCGAACGCTGTGGGCATGGTCGACAGGCGCATTTCCACCTCGCGCCCACCCGGTGACCGGGTCTTGATGCGGCCATCCTGCGGCCGGCGACGCTCGGCCAGGTCCATGCGGCCCAGCACCTTGATGCGGCTGACCACGGCGGTCATCACCGCCGGAGGCACCTCGAACACCTTGTGCAGCACGCCATCGATGCGGAACCGCATGCGGCCCATGTCGCGGCGCGGTTCCAGGTGGATGTCCGACGCACGCTGCTCATAGGCGTACTGCAGCAGCCAGTCGACGATGTGCACGATGTGCTGGTCGTCGGCATTGACGTCGCCGGTGCGGCCGAGCTCGACCAGCTGCTCGAAGCTGGGCAGGGCGGTGTTCACCTCGCCGCGCACGTCGCCGCGCGCGCCACGCACCGAGCGCGTGACGCCGTAGAACTCCATGGTGTAGCGGTGCAGGTCCAGCGGATTGACCACGGCCAGCTCGATGCGGCGGCGGGTCAGGTGCTGCAGGTCGCGGCGCCATTCCTGTACCAGCGGTTCGCTGGTCGCCACCAGCACGCGTTCGGCGTCCACCGCCAGTGGCAGGAAGCGATGGCGGCGCGCATAGGCGTGCGAAACCAGGGCCGTGACCGCCGCCACATCGACGCGGGTCGGGTCGATGCGCAGGTAGCGGGTGCCGGTGCGCCGCGCCAGCCACTCGGTGAGGCGTTCCAGGGTCAGTTCGCCGCCGTCGCTGGCGGCAAGCTTGAGGTTGGACAGCAGTACCAGCGGATGGACTTCACTGGCGTTGCGGGCGCCCTGCGCGGAAAACCGCACGCGCTCGCGGTCCTGCCCGGCCACCAGGCCATCGGCCAGCAGTGCGGCCGAGACCTGTTCAAACAGCAGGCGGCCCCACGGCAGCGGTACCGCGCCGGGCTCGCTGGGCGTGCCCGCCGGCAGCCGATGTTCCATCTGCCTGCTCCTCCCGGGTACGGAATGCCCCGCAGGTCGGCCGTTATACTAGCGCACCCCCTTGCCGGCCAAGAATCGTCCGCATGTCCGCGACCCCGACCGTTCCGATCACCTTCCAGGGCCTGATCCAGACCCTGAACCAGTTCTGGGCCCAGCAGGGCTGCGTGCTCATCCAGCCGCTCGACCTGGAGGTGGGCGCCGGTACGTTCCACCCGGCGACCTTCCTGCGTGCGATCGGTCCGGAAGGCTGGAACGCGGCCTACGTGCAGCCCTCGCGCCGTCCCACCGACGGCCGTTACGGCGAGAACCCGAACCGCCTGCAGCGCTATTACCAGTACCAGGTGGCGATGAAGCCGGCGCCGGACAACATCCAGCAGCTGTACCTGGATTCGCTGCAGGCGCTGGGCATCGACCCGCTGGTGCACGACCTGCGCTTCGTCGAGGACAACTGGGAGTCGCCGACCCTGGGTGCCTGGGGCCTGGGCTGGGAGGTCTGGCTCAACGGCATGGAAGTGACCCAGTTCACCTACTTCCAGCAGGCCGGTGGCCTGGAGTGCCGCCCGGTGCTGGGCGAGATCACCTACGGTCTCGAGCGCCTGTGCATGTACCTGCAGAACTGCGACAACGTCTACGACCTGGTGTGGACCTACGGGCCGGACGGACAGCCGGTGACCTACGGTGACGTCTATCACCAGAACGAGGTGGAGCAGAGCACCTACAACTTCGAGCATGCCGACGTGGAAGAAATGTTCCACCGCTTCGACGCCTGCGAGCGCGAGGCGCAGAAGCTGGTCGAAGTGGGCCTGCCGCTGCCGGCCTACGAGCAGGTGATGAAGGCCAGCCACACGTTCAACCTGCTGGATGCGCGCCGCGCCATCAGCGTGACCGAACGCCAACGCTACATCCTGCGCGTGCGTGCGCTGGCCCAGGCGGTGGCCCGGGCCTACTACGAGCAGCGCGAGAAGCTGGGCTTCCCGGGCGCGAAGAAAGCCTGACGGCCGCTCTCCCACCCTGCTTTTCATCACCCCCGGGGCGCCGGACGCGTTGCGCGCTGCGCCCCCCACCACAGGATCGAACCGATGAGCCAATTGTCCCCCCTGCTGATCGAACTGGGCACCGAGGAGTTGCCGGTCAAGGCGCTGCCGGGCCTGGCCCAGGCGTTTTTCGACGGTGTTGTCGAAGGCCTGCGCAAGCGCGGCATTGCGCTGGACACGGGCGATGCACGTCCGCTGTCCACCCCGCGTCGGTTGGCCGTGCTGCTGCCGGGCGTCGGCCTGGAACAGCCGGAGCAGCACAGCGAAGTGCTGGGCCCGTACCTGAACATCGCGCTGGATGCAGAAGGCCAGCCGACCAAGGCGTTGCAGGGCTTCGCCGCCAAGGCCGGCATCGACTGGACCGCGCTGGAGAAGACCACCGACAACAAGGGTGAGCGTTTCGTGCATCGCGCGGTGACGCCGGGCGCGAGCACCGCCGATCTGCTGCCTGAGATCCTGCGCGAGGCCATCGCCGCCATGCCGATCCCCAAGCCGATGCGCTGGGGCGACCACCCGTGGGGCTTCGCGCGGCCGGTGCATTGGCTGGTGCTGCTGCACGGCAAGGACGTGGTCGCGGCCGAGTTGTTCGGCCTCAAGGCCGACCGCATGAGCCGTGGCCATCGCTTCCACCATGACAAGACCGTGTGGCTGACCCAGCCGCAGGACTACGTCGAATCGCTGCGCGCGGCCCATGTGCTGGTCGACCCGGCCGAGCGCCGCGCGCGCATCGTCGCCGAGGTCGAAGCCGCCGCCGGCAAGGCTGGCGGCAGTGCGCGCATCACCGAGGACAACCTTGAGCAGGTGGTGAACCTGGTCGAGTGGCCCTCGGCAGTGCTGTGCAGCTTCGAGCGCGCCTTCCTGGCCGTGCCGCAGGAAGCGTTGATCGAAACGATGGAGATCAACCAGAAGTTCTTCCCGGTGCTGGATGACGCGGGCACGCTGACCGAGAAGTTCATCGGCATCGCCAACATCGAGTCGAAGGATGTGGCCGAAGTGGCCAAGGGCTACGAACGCGTGATCCGCCCGCGCTTCGCCGATGCCAAGTTCTTCTTCGATGAAGACCTGAAGCAGGGGCTGGCCGCGATGGGCGAGGGCCTGAAGACCGTGACCTACCAGGCCAAGCTGGGCAGCGTGGCGGACAAGGTCGCGCGCGTGGCGGCGCTGGCCGAAGCGGTTGCCGTGCAGGTGGGTGCCGATCCGGTGCAGGCCCGCCGCAGCGCGGAGCTGGCCAAGAACGACCTGCAGTCGCGCATGGTCAACGAGTTCCCGGAACTGCAGGGCATCGCCGGCCGCCATTACGCGGTGGCGGGCGGAGAATCGCCGGACGTGGCGCTGGCCCTCGACGAGGCGTACCAGCCGCGCTTCGGTGGCGATGACATCGCGCTGTCGCCGCTGGGCAAGGTGCTGGCCATCGCCGAGCGCGTGGACACACTGGCCGGCGGGTTCGCGGCGGGCCTCAAGCCGACCGGCAACAAGGATCCCTTTGCCCTGCGCCGCAACGCACTGGGCCTGGCCCGTACGATCATCGAGAGTGGCTTCGAGCTGGACCTGCGCGCGCTGCTGGCCAGCGCCAACCAGGGCCTGGCCGCGCGTGGCGTGCAGGCCGATGTGGGTGAGCTGTACGACTTCATCCTGGATCGCCTGAAGGGCTATTACGCCGACAAGGGCGTGCCGGCCACCCACTTCAACGCGGTCGCCGAACTGAAGCCGGCGTCGCTGTACGACTTCGATCGCCGCCTCGACGCGATCGGCACGTTTGCAGCGCTGCCCGAGGCCGAGGCCCTGGCCGCCGCGAACAAGCGCATCCGCAACATCCTCCGTAAGGCTGAAGGCGACATTCCGGGCCAGATCGACCCGTCGCTGCTGCAGGAGGAGGCCGAGCGCGCGCTGGCCGAAGCCGTCACCGCCGCCATCGACGACACGGGCGCCAGCCTGCATCAGAAGGACTACGTGGCCGTGCTGGCCCGCCTGGCCCGCCTGCGCCCGCAGGTCGATGCATTCTTCGATGGTGTGATGGTCAATGCCGAAGACCCCGCACTGCGCGGCAATCGCCTGGCGCTGCTGACCCTGCTGGGCGAGCGACTGGGCAAGGTCGCCGCGATCGAGCATCTGTCGAGCTGAGTGGTCACGCCGGGCCACGCCCGGCGAACGCGCGGTGTGGTGCTGGAAGAAGCCGCCGGGCATGGCCCGGCGTTACCGACATCATGCGGATGATGTCGGTAACGCGTATTTTGACCGCCACTTAACAACCGATGCCTGAAGGCGTGATGCATTTCGCATCGTCACGTTGGGTCGGTATGCTGTGCCGCATGCAGCCAAAGAAATACGCCCTGCCGCTGATGGTCCTGTCGCTGGTCGCCACCCCCGTGGCCCACGCGCGCGGCACCATCGACAAGGTGGACATCAAGGGATTGGACAAGGGCGACGACGCCGCGATCATCGAGAACATCCAGGAATCGCTCACGCTGTACGACACGATCGGCAAGGAGCAGGGTGAATCGCGGCTGGAGTACCTGCTGTCACAGGCCGAGCGGCAGACCCGGCAGGCGTTGGAGCCGTTCGGGTACTACAACCCGGTGATCACGGTGGAGGCGCCGCGCCAGGACGAGCATGTGCAGGTGCTGATCCACGTCGACAAGGGCACCCCGGTGACGGTGCGGCGCGAGCACATCGACATCACCGGCCCGGCCATGTACGACCAGTACCTGCAGGATGACCTGACCGCCTTCAAGCCGCGCAAGGGCCAGCGTTTCGAACATACCCAGTACGAAGCCAGCAAGATCACCATCACCCGCCGCCTGGCCGAGCGTGGCTACTTCGATGCCGATTACACCCAGCGCCAGGTACAGATCACCCGCGCCGACAACGCCGCGGACATCGACCTGACCTGGGACAGCGGCCGCCGCTACAACATGGGCCCGGTCCGGTTCGAGCAGGATTACTTCGTCGACAAGCTGTTCGATCCGCTGGTGTACTGGGAACAGGGCAGCTACTACCACGAAGGCAAGCTGGACCGGCTGCGCGAGTCGCTGACCAAGCTCGACTACTTCAGCGTGATCGACATCCAGCCGCGGCCGGACCAGGCCGACGACAATGGTGAGGTGCCGGTCGACGTCAAGCTGACCCGTGCCAAGCGCACGATCTACACCGCGGGCCTGAGCTACGGCAGCGAGAGTGGTCCCGGTGTACGCGGCGGTGTCGAGCGGCGGTTCCTCAACAACCGCGGCCACAAGATGAACACCCAGCTGGACTATGCGCAGAAGCGCAAGAGCCTGGTGACCAGCTACCGGATTCCCGCGTTCGCCTGGCTTGATGGCTGGTATACCTTCGCCGCCAGCGCCTACGACGAGCAGACCGACTACATCGACCTGCGCAACTTCAAGCTGATCGCCAGCCGCAGCGGCGAGATCAACGAATACTGGACCGCGATCGCGTCGGTCAACGCGCTGCGCGAGCGCTGGCGCTATGCATCGGGTACCGAGTTCACCGACGCGGTCTACAACACCTCCACGCTGGTCTATCCGCAGCTGGTGGCCGACTACGTCAATGTCGATGACGAGATGTTCCCGCGCAAAGGCATCAGCGGCACGGCCACCGTGCGCGCGGGCGTTGAAGGCGCCGGCTCCGATACCAGCTTCGTGCAGGCCAATGCCGTGCTTCGCTGGTACGTTCCGGTGGGCGAAAGCAACCGCCTGATCCTGCGTGGCGAGGGGGGCACCACCTGGACCAGCGATCTGGTGGCGATGCCACCCAGCCTGCGCTACTTCGCTGGCGGTGACCGCAGCATCCGTGGCTATGCCTACCGCGAGGTGGGCCCGCGCACGCCCGCGCCGGACAAGTACGCGCTGGGTGCCAAGAACCTGGTGATCGGCTCGGCCGAGTACGAGCACTACTTCAACGGTGGCCCCTGGGGTGCGGCGGTATTCGTCGACACCGGCAGTGCCTTCGACAACACCATCGACCTGCATACCGGTGTGGGCTTCGGCGTGCGCTGGAAGTCGCCGGTGGGCCCGGTGCGCATCGACGTGGCCCACGGCCTGAACAACCCGGATTCGCAGTTCCAGCTGTATCTGAACATCGGAGCGGACCTGTGAGCACGCCCGCACAGACCCCGGGAACACCGCCGCCGCGCGTGCGCTTCTATCGCCGCCGCCGCTTCTGGGCATGGTCTGGCGTGGGCGTGCTGGGCCTGGTCCTGCTCGGCCTGCTGCTGCTGTACTGGCTGCTGCAGACCGTGGCCGGCCGTGACGTGCTGCTGGCGCAGGTGGTCGCGCGCCTGCCGGTGGGTGCCAGCTTCACCTGGGACAAGGTGGAAGGACCGGTGGCCGGCCCGCTGACGCTCCACAACGTCGACTTCCGCTATGACGACATCCACTTCCATGCCGAGCGCGCGTACCTGGAGCCGGACCTGCGCCCGCTGCTGGGCCGCAAACTGCTGCTCGACAGGCTGGAACTGACCAATGCCTCGCTGAACCTGGCCAAGAGCGAGGAGCCGTTCAAGCTGCCGTCGTGGCCGGACTCGCTGCCGCAGATCGAGATGCCGCTGGCGATCCAGGCCGACGCCATCGCCATCGACGGTTTCCGGGTGACCCAGGCCGGTGAACCGGTGATCGACATCAGCCGCGTGCGCGGCGGCGTGGAAATCGCCAACGGCGAATTCCAGGCGCGCGCGCTGGTCGTGGACAGCGATATGGGCAACTTCACCGCCCAGGGCCGCTACATCCCGGCCAAGGACTACGACACCGACGTGACCGTCACCGCGGTGCTGCCGGCGCCGCGTGGGCGCACGGCCGCCACGCTGGGCCTGGTTGCACGGGGCAATCTGGCGCACATGGAAGTGGCCGTGGCCGGGCGCGCGCCCAAACCGCTGCATGCGATGCTGGTGTTTGACGGGCGGACCGATCCGAGCTGGAGCGCGACCGTGCGCAGCGACGAACTGGACCCGGCTCTGCTGTCGCCAGCGCTCGCGGGTTCGGCCATCGCGCCACTCGCGCTGGATTTCAGCGCCACCGGCAAGGGCGGCAACGCCCAGCTGCGCGGCACGGTGAAGCAGGGCGAGCAGGCGCTGGAGCTGGCGCCCTCGGTCATCTCGCTGCAGGACCAGGTGCTGAAGGTCTCGCCGCTGGTGGTGAAGGGACTGGGGGGCGAGGCACGCCTGGAAGGTACCGCTGATTTCAGCCAGGAAGACCAGCAGAAACTCGATTTCTCGGTCATCGCCCATGATCTGACCTGGGTGCCGGCGGAGGATCCGAACACCGTCGGTGGTCCGCCCGTACCGGTGACACTGAAGGAAGCCCGCTTCGGCCTGGCAGGGACGCTGAAGGCATGGGCTGCGATCGGTCGTGCCGACGTGGAGCGTGAGCAGCAGAAGGCGCAGCTGCGTTTCGACGTGCGCGGCAACGACCAGGCGGCCTCGATCCGCGAGCTGCAGGCGCAGACGCCCGGCGGGCAGTTGCAGGTGGAGGGCCAGGTGGCATGGGCACCGCAGCTGGACTGGGATGCCAAGGCCACATTGAAGGACTTCGATCCGGGCTATTTCGTGCCTGGATGGAATGGCCGGCTGTCGGGCAATTTGGCGTCCAAGGGCCGCCAGCTGCCGCCGCCGGCAAATGCCCCGCCGGGTACTGCCGGCACGCTGGAAGCCACGGTCGATCTGCCGTCGCTGAAGGGCGTGCTGCGTCAGCGCAATCTCGATGCGCAGGGCAAGTTCGCGCTGCAGGGCGAACAGGGCCAGGGCGAGCTGAAGCTGGCCGTCGGCAGCAGCCGGGTCACCGCCTCGGGCAAGGTGGGCGACCGCCTGGACATCGATGCACGTTTCGAACCGCTGCAGCTGAGCGACCTGCTGCCTGGCGCCGATGGCGGCCTGCGCGGGCAGGTACAGGTGACCGGCCCGCGTGACGCACCGGACATCACCGCGGACCTGGTCGGCAACAACCTCAACTGGGATGGCTATGGCGCCGAGAGCCTGAGCATCAAGGGGCGGCTGCCGTGGCGCGGCGACAGCGGCACGCTGGCCGTGCAGGGACAGCAGGTCAACGCCGGCATGCTGCTGGAACGGTTGAACATCGATGCGCAGGGCAGCGTGTCGAACCTGCGCCTGGCGGCACAGACCCGCAACGAACTGGGCGCGATCGACCTGCAGGGCAGCCTGCGCCAGCAGGGCCAGCAATGGCGGGGCGAACTGGCTTCGCTGCGTATCGCACCGGTGAAGGGCGATGCCTGGGCGCTGCGCGCGCCGGCCGCCTTCGCCATCAACAATGGCAGCTACACGCTGGCCGAGGCCTGCCTGGCTGCCGCCAGCAGCGGGGCGCTCTGTGCGCAGGCGAACTGGCCGCGCGAGGGCCTGGTGGTGCGCGGCGATGCGTTGCCGCTGGCACTGGTGCAGCCGTGGCTGCCGCCGCAGTCCGGACGTCGCATCTACCTGCGCGGCGAGCTCGGTCTGGATGCGCAGATCCGGCCGCGCGGCAATGCGTGGGAAGGACACGTCGAAGTGCGTTCGCTGGAGGGCGGGGTGCGCCTGGGCGAGAACCGCAACGTCGGTGGCGACAGCACCCGGGGCGAACTGGTGCGTTATGACCAGTTCTCGCTGAAGCTGGACATGACCCCGGCCAGCATCAAGGGCTATCTGGGCATGGGCTTCCAGGGCAACGGCTTCGTCGATGCCAGGATGCAGACCGGCTGGGAAGCCAGCGCGCCGTTGAACGGTGAGCTCTACCTCAACATGTCGCGGCTGTACTGGCTGGAGCTGTTCTCGCCGGACATCGTGCGCCCGACCGGCCTGATCGAGGGCCACGTCAGCCTGCGCGGTACCCGTGGCCAGCCATCGCTGGGCGGCGACGCGCAGCTGAGCAATTTCAAGGGCGAATTCCCCGCGCTGGGGCTGACGTTCGACCAGGGCAAGGGCAGCTTCGTCGCCCAGCCCGACGGCTCGGCCAAGATCACCGCGCAGGCCAACTCGGGCCAGGGCACGCTGTATGTCGATGGCGGCCTGTCCTGGTTCGGTGATGCGCAGCCGCTGCAGCTGAAGATCCACGGCGAGAACGTGCTGGTGTCCAATACCAGCGAACTGCGCATCGTCGCCAACCCCAATCTGGACTTCACCCTGGCCAAGGCTGCGATGGAGCTGCGTGGCACCGTGCATGTGCCGGAGGCGGACATCGATCTTGAGCGGCTGGATCGCGGCACGTCGGTTTCCGAGGACGTGGTGGTGCTGGACCCGGCCGATCCGGAGGAATCGCGCACCTCGCCGCTGGACATGGACCTGACCGTCAGCCTGGGCGACAAGGTGAAGATGACCGGCTTCGGCCTGAAGGGCGCGCTGACCGGCAAGATGCAGGTCTGGGCCAAGCCCGGTCGCGAGATGACCGCCAATGGCGGGCTGGAGGTCAGTGGCCGCTACAAGGCCTATGGCCAGGACCTGACCATCACCCGCGGCAACCTCAACTGGAACTACAACGCCGTATCCGACCCGCGCATCAACATCCGCGCCGAGCGCCGGATCGGTGATGTCACCGCTGGCATCGACGTGACCGGCCGTGCACAGCAGCCGCGTGCGGACGTGTGGTCCGACCCGGCGATGTCGCAGTCCGAAGCGCTGGCCTACCTGGTGCTGGGCCGCAGCCTCACCGGTGCCAGCAGCGACCAGGCCCAGCAGGTCAATGCAGCCTCGGCCGCACTGTCGGCCGGCAGCGGCCTGCTGGCGTCGCAGCTGGGGGCCAAGCTGGGCCTGGACGATGCAGGCGTGAGCCAGTCGCGCGCGCTGGGCGGATCGGTGATCGGTGTGGGCAAGTACATCTCGCCCAAGCTGTATGTGGGCTATGGCGTATCGCTGGTCGGCGCCGGTTCGGTGATCACCCTGAAGTATCTGCTGCGCCGCGGTTTCGACGTAGAAGTGGAGTCGAGCACGGTGGAAAACCGCGGCTCGATCAACTGGCGGCGGGAGAAGTAACCCGCCGCCATCGACCGGTAGCGCCGGGCCGCGCCCGGCCCCCAACCATCGGCCGTTGCCCCTGCCGGCCCCAGCGGCTATGGTCCCGGGCTGTTCTGTCGTACCGGATCGCCTCATGTCGCCACGCAAAACCCTTCCTGCCGCCCTGGCCCTGGGCCTCACCCTCGCTGCGGGCGCCCATGCCGATGAAGGCATGTGGATGCCGACCCAGCTGCCGGAGCTGGCCAAGCCGCTGCGCGCAGCGGGCTTCATGGGCGATCCGGCCGACCTGGCCAACGTCACCGCACCACCGCTGAGCGCCGTGGTGCGGGCCGGCGGCGGCACCGGTTCGTTCGTTTCCGCCGACGGACTGCTGTTGACCAACCACCATGTGGCGATGGGCGTGATCCAGTACAACAGTTCGCCCGAGCACAACCTGATCGACAACGGCTTCATCGCCCAGGGGCGCGCCGACGAGCGGCCGGCCAATCCGGACTTCCGTGTGCTGGTCACCGTCGGCTTCGACAAGGTGACCGATCAGGTGCTGGCCAATGCCCGTGGCAAGACCGGCCGTGCGTACTTCGATGCGGTCGATGCGGCCAGCAAGCGGATCGTGGCGGAGTGCGAGAAGAACGGCAGCGTGCGCTGCTCGGTGGCCAACATGTACTACGGCACCGATTTCTATCGCATTGCCCAGCTGGAACTGAGCGATGTGCGCCTGGTCTACGCGCCGCCGCGTGCGATCGGCAACTATGGCGACGAGATCGACAATTTCATGTGGCCGCGCCATACCGGCGATTTCACTCTGCTGCGTGCCTATGTCGGCAAGGATGGCAAGCCGGCCGCGTACAGCAAGGACAACGTGCCGTATCAGCCACCGGCGCACCTGAAGATGTCCGTTGAAGGTCCGAAGGAGGGCGATTACGCGATGCTGGCCGGTTACCCGGGCATCACCTACCGCCACCGCACCGCGGCCGAGTTCGCCAGCCAGGTCGATGCGGTGTTGCCGCGCCGGGTGTCGGTGTTCCAGCAGATGATCGACACCATCGAGGCAGCCAGCGCCAAGGATGCACAGGCGCGTACCCGCTACGCCTCGCAGCTGCAGTCGCTGAAGAACAACCGCAAGCGCGCCGCGGGCGAACTGGAAGGCCTGCTGCGCAGCGATGCCAAGGCGCAGCGCGCTGCCGACGAGTCGGCCATGCTGGCGGCCACCGACCGCCGGTACCGGAGTGACATCCAGGCGTTGCTGGCCAATCTCTCGCAGGGCGCGGCGGTGGGTGAGCGCGACCTGCTGCTGGAGCAGATGGCCAACCAGAGCCAGCTGCTGCGCTCGGCGCTGCTGCTGGAACGCCTGCGCATCGAGTCGGCCAAGCCGGATGCACAGCGCGAAAGCGGCTACCAGCAGCGCGACCAGGCGATGATCGAGGGCGTACTCAAGCAGGTGCAGCGTCGGTATGCAGCGGAGGTCGAAAAGGCGCTGCTGACCACCCTGCTTACGCGATACCAGCAGTTGCCGGACGCGCAGCGCGTGGCCGAGTTCGATGCCGCCTTCGGCCGCACCCCGGCGCAACTGGCGCAGGCGCTGGACACGCTTTACGCCAGCACCCGGCTGGGCGACGAGGCGCAGCGTCTCTCGCGCTTCGCCGCTGCGCGCGAAGGCAAGGCCCTGGCACCCGATCCGCTGATCGCAGTGGCCGCGCCGCTGGTGGCGGCGCAGCTGCGCATCGAGAACGAGAGCAAGACCCGCGAAGGCGAGCAGCTGCGCCTGCGCCCGGCCTACATGCAGGCGCTGTTCGCCTGGCGTGCCAAGCAGGGCCGCGCGGTGTACCCGGATGCCAACCGTACCCTGCGCATCAGCTACGGCAAGGTCGAGGCACTGCACCCGCGTGACGGCGTGACCTACTCGCCGGTGACCACGGTGGCCGGTATCATCGAGAAGAACACCAACGCCTATCCCTTCGATGCGCCGGCTCCGCTGCTGGCCGCCATCGCCAAGGGTGATTTCGGCAGCACGGCCGATCCGGCCCTGAAGACACAGACCGTCAACTTCCTGACCAACCTCGATACCACCGGCGGCAACTCGGGATCGCCCGTGCTCAATGCCAAGGGTGAACTGATTGGCCTGAACTTCGACAGCAACTGGGAATCGGTCAGTGCCAGCTGGTGGTTCGATCCGCGCTACAAGCGCGCCGTGCACGTGGACATGCGCTATCTGCGCTGGCTGTTGGCCAAGGTCTACCCGGCGCCGGAACTGTTGAAGGAAATGGGCGTTCCGGCCCAGTAAGTCGCCGGCCACGACCCCGGTCGTGGCCCGCACCGCGTAGGCCCCCCACGCCGGTGGGGGGGTGTTGCCCCCAACGAGCCCGTACGTCTGGCCGCCTCTGGCCTACACTGCGGGTTCCTCTGACGGAAACGCGCGCGTGGTCTCCAGCTGGATCCTGCTGCTGGTCTCGGTTGCCTATGCCGCACTGCTGTTCGGCGTGGCATGGTGGGGCGACCGTCGGCCGATGTACCCGGACCGGCCCTGGCTGCGGCCGGTGGTCTACAGCCTGGCGCTGGCCGTGTACTGCTCGTCCTGGACCTTCTATGGCGCGGTGGGCACCGCCGTGCGCAACGGTATCGGCTACCTGCCGATCTACATCGGGCCGCTGCTGCTGCTGCTGTTCGGCTGGCGCATCATCGAGCGCCTGGCCCTGATCGCCCGCAGCCAGAACGTGGTGTCCATCGCCGATTTCATCTCCTCGCGCTTCGGCCGCTCGCGGCGCCTGGCCGCGCTGGTGGCGATCATCGCCCTGATCGGCATCGTTCCCTACCTGGCCCTGCAGTACAAAGCGGTGGCGATGAGCCTGCAGGTGCTGACCGGCAACACCGGCCCGACCGGCTTCTTCAGCGATCCCGCACTGTATGTCGCCCTGCTGATGGCCCTGTTCGCCACGCTGTTCGGCACGCGCCAGGTGGATGCCACCGAGCATCACCACGGCATGATGCTGGCGATCGCCCTGGAATCGGTGATCAAGCTGCTGGCGATGCTCGCCGTTGGCGTATTCGCCTATGTGTGGCTGACCGACCGCACCGATGCGGTGGTCGAGTCGGTGCATACGCTGTTCACCGGATTGCCGCCGGTGGGATTCATTTCGCAGACCCTGCTCAGTTTCCTCGCCATCGTCTGCCTGCCGCGCCAGTTCCATGTCGCGGTGGTCGAATGTGGCGATGTACGCGACGTGCGCCGTGCACGCTGGATGTTCGGTGGTTACCTGGTGCTGATCTCGGCGATGGTGCTGCCCATCGCCACCGCGGGCGTCACATTGTTCGGCACCGGCGGCAGCGTCGCCGACGATGCGATGGTGCTGGCGCTGCCGCTGGCCGAGGGCCGCAACGCGCTGGCGCTGGTCGCCTATGTGGGGGGCTTCTCTGCCGCCACCGGCATGGTCATCGTCTCATCCATCGCGCTGGCCACCATGGTCAGCAATGATCTGGTGATGCCGGTGCTGCTGCGCCGCAGTGGCGATCACCAGGAAGCAGCCGACGTGGCCTCGCGCGTGCTGTGGATCCGCCGCCTGGCGATCCTGCTGCTCGCGTTGATGGCGTACAGCTACTACCGCAGCAGCAGCAACGACAGCACCCTGGCGTCCTACGGCCTGATGGCGTTCGCCGCGGTAGCGCAGTTCGCACCGGGCCTGATCGGCGGCCTGTATTGGCGTGGCGCCAGCCGCCGCGGCGTGGAAACCGGCATGCTGCTCGGCTTCGCCACCTGGCTCTATACCCTGTTGCTGCCGGCGATGACCATGGCGGGATGGGTCGACGCCGGCTGGGTCCAGCAGGGCCCGTTCGGCATCGAATGGCTGCGCCCGCAGCAGCTGTTCGGCATGACCGGCTGGGATCCGCTGACCCACGGTACCTTCTGGTCGTTGCTGGTCAATGCAGCAACGATGATGCTGGTGTCCGCACGCTGGCGGCCGGGGGTGGACGAGCGACTGCGTGCTGCGCCCTTCCTCGATCCGTACGCCGAGCGCCCCTCGGTCGCCGGCGGTTGGCCCGGCCACGTGCATGTGGGCGACCTGCTGGCGCTGGCCTCGCGCGTGGTGGGCGAGCGTCATGCGCGGCGTTCGTTCTTCGAGCAGGCGCAGTCGCTGGGCCGCGAACTGCAGTCTTCCGCGCCGGCCGACCGGCCCTGGGTGCAGTTCACCGAGCGCCTGCTGGCCGCGTCGATCGGTGCCGCCTCCGCGCGCCTGCTGCTGACCAGCCTGCTGCGCGGCTCCGGCATGGACCTGGGTGAGGTGGTGGCGGTGTTGGACGAAGCCGGACAGGAACTGCGCTTCAACCGCGAGATCCTGTCCACCACGCTGGAAAACATCAGTGCAGGTGTCAGCGTGGTCGATCCGGACATGCGCCTGACGGCGTGGAACCGCCGCTACCAGGACATGTTCGGCTACCCCGACGGCATGCTGTACGTGGGCCGCCCGGTGGCCGACCTGATCCGCTACAACGCCGAACGGGGCGAGCTGGGCGAGGGCGACATCGAGGTGCAGATCAACCGCCGCATCGGCTACATGCGCGCCGGCTCACCGCATGTGTTCGAGCGCACGCGCAGCGATGGCAAGGTGATCGAGATGCGTGGCCAGGCCTTGCCTGGCGGCGGCTATGTGACCAGCTACAACGACATCACCGATTACAAGCACGCCGAGAAGGCGCTGCTGGAAGCCAACGAAACGCTGGAACAGCGCGTCGCCGAGCGCTCCCACGAAGCTGAAGCCGCCCAGCAGTCGAAGACCCGCTTCCTGGCCGCGATCAGCCACGACGTGCTGCAGCCGCTCAATGCCGCGCGCCTGTTCGCTTCGGCGCTGCGTGACAGCGTCCATGTGAGCGACGAGCAGAAGCATCTGGCCGAGCGCGTGGATGCCTCGCTGCGCGCGGCGGAGGAGCTGCTGGATGGCCTGCTGGACGTATCGCGGCTGGATGCAGGTGGGTTGCATCCGGTCATTGGCGAGTTCGACGTCAGCGCGCTGATGCGCGAGCTGGCCGCACAGTACACGCCGGTTGCCGCCGGCCGTGGCCTGCGCCTGGATCTGTTCGCGCGCCCGGCATGGGTGCGCAGCGACCGGCGCCTGCTGCGGCGTGTGCTGCAGAACTTCCTGGCCAACGCGCTGCGCTATACACGGCAGGGCCGCATCGTGCTGGCCGTGCGCCATCGGGGCGAGGAAGTGGAACTGCAGGTGTGGGATACCGGCCCCGGCATCCCGGAGCATCACATGCGGCAGATCTTCGATGAGTTCCATCGCTACCAGCAGCCCTTCGACTGGGGCGAGCAGGGCCTGGGCCTGGGCCTGTCGATCTGCCAGCGCATCTCGCGCCTGCTGGACCATCGGCTCAACGCACGCAGCCGCGTCGGCAGCGGGTCGATGTTCTCGATCATCCTGCCGCGCGTGGCGCCTCTGCCGGGCTACACCGAGCCTGCCACGGCGGTCCAGGTGGCCGCCACGCCGGTGCGCAGCGATTCGCTGGCCGGCCTGCGCGTGCTGTGCGTGGACAATGACGAGGAAATCCTCGACGGCATGCGTGCGCTGCTGGGTCGCTGGCAGGTGCAGGTGATCACCGCCGCCACCGTCGATCAGGCGCTGGAAAAGATTGCCGAGCGCCCGCAGGTGATGCTGGTGGATTACCACCTGCATGACCGCATGGATGGCCTGGACGCGCTGGTGGCACTGCGCGAGGCGGCAGGATATCCGCTGCCCGGTGCCCTGCTCACTGCCGATGGTCGCGATGAGCTGAAGCGGATGGCGCGCGAGCGGGGTTATCGGGTGCTGACCAAGCCGATCAAGCCGGCCTCGCTGCGCGCCTTCCTCGGCGCGCTGCGCGACGCCGGCAGCAACGAAGCCTGATGGCAACTGTAGAGCCGAGCCCATGCTCGGCTCCGCGCGCAGTGCGGTGCTGATATAGCCATCGCTATACAAACCAGCCCTGCCTGCGCGTTTCACCAGAAATGTGCCACACGCGAATCGCGATGCTAAGCTTCGCGTCCCCTTGGGGAGTAGCCGGATTCCTACGCAGGAATCGTCCACGTCAACATACTCGGCCAGTGCGCCGTGGCGTGGACAACCATGATGGTTGGCGAGACCAGCGGCCCGCGCGCGCAACGTCAGGTTGGGCGCGAGCGCAGGCCGTGCGTCCGTCCTAGCCCGACCTCAGCAGCCACACATGTCCCCCATTTCGATCCTCCTGATCGGCTTTGCCATGTCCACCGATGCCTTCGCCGCGGCGATCGGCAAGGGTGCGGCGATGCGCAAGCCGGTGTTCCGCGATGCACTGCGTGCCGGCATCATCTTCGGCGTCATCGAGGCGATCACGCCCATCATCGGCTGGTTGCTCGGCCGCGCCGCCCTGCAGTACGTCGAAGCCTTCGATCATTGGATCGCCTTCGGCCTGCTTGGCGCTCTGGGCATCCACATGATCTACAACGGTCTGCGTCCGGATGAGGGTGAAGAAGATGAAGACCCTTCGCAGCACCACGGCTTCTGGAAGCTGGCGCTGACGGGTTTCGCCACCAGCATCGATGCGATGGCGGTGGGCATCGGCCTGGCGTTCATGGACGTCCATATCGGCGTGATGGCGGCGGTCATCGGCCTGTGCACGCTCACAATGGTCACCGTCGGCATCATGCTCGGCCGCGTGCTGGGCAGCATGGTTGGCAAGCGTGCCGAGATCATTGGCGGCGCGATCCTGGTGATCATCGGCGCGACGATCCTGTACGAACACCTGCGCGGCGTGGGCTGAGCAGGGGCTACCTGTAGAGCCGAGCCCACGCTCGGCTGGCGTATGAAGCAGCCGAGCATGGGCTCGGCTCTACGTCAGGGTGTTGGCTGACAGGCATTGCGGTGTTGCACTGATGGAGAGGCTGTCATGCGTGCCATAGCCTCTTCGCATGGCCAGTCCCGCACTTCGTTATGGTCGTTGGTCGCATACCGGCAATGTCTATGCGCTTACCACGGTAACGCACGCGCGTCGTCCCTGGTTCATAGACAAGGCCAACGTTGAGCTGCTGATCGAAGCCCTGCGCACGGTAGAGCGGACCGGTCGTACCTTCTCCCTGGGCTGGGTGATCATGCCCGACCACCTGCATTGGTTGATGGAGTTGCGTACCGGCACGCTGGCCGGCTGCATGCAGATCCTGAAGTCCAGGAGTGGAAGATCCATCGCCACGCGCGTTGATGCGAACGTACCGATCTGGCAGCCGGGGTACTACGACCATGCGTTGCGCAGTGATGAATGCCTGCTCACGCAGGCGAGATACATTGCGGCCAATCCCGTGCGTGCAGGGTTGGCTACCCGTATCGCGGAGTACCCCTATGCCTGGAGTCGATGGCCGCTTGAGGCATGATTGGCATTGAGGCGAAGAGCAGCCGAGCATGGGCTCGGCTCTACGAGGGCATCACGAGACCCCGTGCACGGCACCGCAGTACGCCGCGATCAGTCTTCTTCCGGCGGCAGCACGATCGCGTCGTCGTCGATGGCCAGCTTGCCGGCCATCAGCACCGCCTGGGTGCGGTTGGTCACGCCCAGCTTGCGCAGGATCGCGGTCACATGTGCCTTGATCGTCGCTTCGGAGACGTTGAGGTCGTAGGCGATCTGCTTGTTCAGGCGGCCGGCGCCCAGCATCTGCAGCACGCGGAACTGCTGCGGCGTCAGCTCGCGCAGGCGCTGGCCGACCTCGCGTTCCTCGCGCTCGGTGGGTGGCACGTTGTGTGCCTCCGGCGGGGCCCACGTCTCGCCGTCGAGGATGGTGCCCAGCGCATGACCGATGGTGTCCGAGTCGGCGGACTTGGGAATGAAGCCCAGCGCACCGTGATCGAGCGCACGGCGCATCACCGTGGCCTCCTCCCGCGCGGAGACGACCACCACCGGCAGGTGAGGATGCAGCGAGCGCATGTGCACCAGTGCGTTGAAACCCTGTGCACCCGGCATGTTGAGGTCCATCAGGACCAGGTCGGCATCGTTGTGCTGGTCGGCCAGCGCATACAGCGCTTCCACGCTGTCAGCCTCGAACAGCTGCACTCCGGGGATGACCCGCTGTACGGCCCCACGCAGGGCTTCGCGGAACAGCGGGTGGTCATCTGCAATCAGGAGGGTGGTCATGGTCGGGGGGAACCGTGGGGAAACTGTTCGGGGGCCAGGCCCCTGGGGTCAGAGCCCTTTCCCTGCGGAAAGGGGTCCGACCCCGGGTCGTACGTCAGCGTACCTTGCGTTCGTCCACCAGTGACGCCACCACCGACGGATCGGCCAGGGTCGAGGTGTCGCCGAGCTGGTCCGGCGCGTTTTCAGCAATCTTGCGCAGGATGCGGCGCATGATCTTGCCCGAGCGGGTCTTCGGCAGGCCCGGTGCCCACTGCAGGTGGTCCGGGGTGGCGATCGGCCCGATTTCCTTGCGCACCCATGCGATCAGCTCCTTGTGCAGCTCTTCGCTCGGCGCTTCCTCGGCCACCAGGGTGACGTAGGCATAGATGCCCTGGCCCTTCACGTCGTGCGGGAAGCCGACGACGGCGGCTTCTGCCACCTTCGGGTGCGAGACCAGCGCGCTTTCGACCTCGGCGGTGCCGATGCGGTGGCCGGACACGTTGATCACATCGTCCACGCGGCCGGTGATCCAGTAGTAGCCGTCTTCGTCGCGGCGGCAACCGTCGCCGGTGAAGTAGCTGCCCGGATACGTGCGGAAATAGGTGTCGATGAAGCGCTGGTGGTCGCCGTACACCGTGCGCATCTGGCCCGGCCAGGAATCACGGATGATCAGATTGCCTTCGGTCGGGCCGTCCTGGATCTCGCCATCGGCATTCACCAGCGCCGGCTGTACGCCGAAGAAGGGCAGGGTGGCCGACCCCGGCTTGAGGTCCATCGCACCGGCCAGCGGCGAAATCAGGATGCCGCCGGTCTCGGTCTGCCACCAGGTATCGACGATCGGGCAGCGGCTGTCGCCGACCACCTCGTAGTACCAGCGCCAGGCCTCGGGATTGATCGGCTCGCCGACGCTGCCGAGCAGGCGCAGCGAGGCGCGCGAGGTCTTCTTCACCGGCTCCTCGCCTTCGCGCATCAGTGCACGGATGGCGGTCGGGGCGGTGTAGAAGATCGACACCTTGTGCTTGTCGATGACGCTCCAGAAACGCGAGGTGTCCGGGTAGTTCGGCACGCCCTCGAACATCAGCGAGGTCGCGCCGTTGGCCAGCGGGCCGTACACGATGTAGCTGTGGCCGGTGACCCAGCCGACGTCGGCGGTACACCAGTAGATGTCGTCCTCGCGCAGGTCGAACACCGCTTCGTGGGTGTATGCCGCGTACAGCAGATAACCGCCGGTGGTGTGAAGCACGCCCTTCGGCTTGCCGGTGGAACCGGACGTGTAGAGGATGAACAGCGGATCCTCGGCGTTCATGCGCTCCGGCTCGCAGGTGGATGGCTGGCTGTCCACGACGTCATGGAACCAGCGGTCGCGCGGGGCCTGCATGTCCACCGCGCCGCCGGTGTGGCGCACCACCAGCACGGTCTCCACGGTGTTGGTGCCCGGCAGTTTCAGGGCTGCATCGACGTTGGCCTTCAGCGGAACCTTGCGGCCACCGCGCAGGCCCTCGTCGGCGGTGATGATGAGCTTGCTCTGGCAGTCGCTGACACGATCGGCGATCGAGTTCGGCGCGAAGCCACCGAACACCACCGAGTGGATCGCACCGATGCGCGCGCAGGCCAGCATGGCCACGGCAGCATCGACGATCATCGGCAGGTAGATGGTGACCCGGTCACCCTTGCCGACGCCCAGGTTGCGCAGCGCATTGCCGAGCCGGCAGGTGCGCTCGTACAGCTCGCGATAGGTCACGTGCTGGGCCGGTGCGTCCGGGCTGTCCGGCTCGAACAGCAGGGCGGTCTTGTCGCCACGGCTGTCCAGCTGGCGGTCAAGGCAGTTGACGCTGGCGTTGAGCTCGCCGTCCTCGAACCACTTGATGTGGAAGTCGGCCAGGTCGTAGCTGACGTTCTTGATCTTCGTCGGCGTGCGCATCCATTGCAGGCGCTCGGCGGCCTTGCCCCAGAAACCCTCCGGGTCGGTCACAGAAGCCTGGTACTGCTGTTGGTAGGACGTCTTGTCGATGCGTGCCTTGGCGGCGAACTGCGGATCGACGGGGTAGATATCAGCCATGGCACCCTCACTTGCACGTTGACTTTGTATGTGCGGTCGCAGCATCGCAACGACCGATCCCCCTCAGTTTGCCCCATCCACCCCCGGCCGCGTCACCACTGTGCTTAGACCATGGTCGAAAGTGAGCGCCCTGCGGGCCCGGCTTCGACCAATGGCGAATAGCCGGTGCGCGCATGTGCCCCGCAGTCTCGGCTCGACCGTGCCCCACGCGCGGCATCACCTTGCCACTTGGGAGAGAGGGCAACATGAGCCACCGTACGTTGAAAGCCGTGCGCACACCTTTGGCGGCCTGCCTGCTGGTCGCCCTGGTCGCACCGGGCATGGCGTTCGCAGAGACCGCCAAAGAGAAAGCACTCGAATCACGCGTCGCCGAACTGGAGCGCCAGGTCCAGCTGCTGCTGTCTTCGCAGCAACAGCAGCAGACCCAGATCGCCCAGACCCAGCAGGCGGTGACCGAAGTCCGCACCGTGCAGTCCGAGCAGAAGCCGGCGGTGCCGGCCGGCAAGCAGCCGATCCAGGTCACCACCATCACTCCGGGTGCCGCACCGGGTACCACGGTCAAGATCGGTGGCTTCATCAAGGCTGACTTCCTGGCGACCCAGACCAGTGACGGCCAGCTGGCCGACGATGCCACTGGCCGTTCGCTGTATCTGCCGGGCCAGACCCCGGTGGAAGGCGCCGGCGGAAACGGCAGGCGTTCGGGCACCGACTACAACGCCCACGCAAAGTTCTCGCGCTTCAACCTGGGCATCGACAACGTGAGCGAGTCCGGCAACAAGGCCGGCGCGTTCTTCGAGATGGACTTCTTCGGCAACTCGCTCGGCAACCAGACCGCCACCAACACCTACGGTGTCACCCTGCGCCATGCCTACATGTACTGGAACAACTGGCTCGCCGGCCAGACCTGGTCCAACTTCATGGACGCGGCCGCATTGCCGGAAGCGGTCGACTTCGTCGGCCCGACCGACGGTGTGATCTTCGTACGCCAGGCACAGGTGCGTTACACCAGCGGCGGCTTCAGCGTTGCCCTGGAAAACCCGGAAACCACCACGCTTACCGGTACCCGCAATCCGGTCACCGGCGCCTGGACCAACGCCAGCGCCAACTCCGATCGCGGCAGCCTGCCTGATCTGACGATGCGTTACGGCTGGAAGGGCGACTGGGGCACCTTCGGCGTCGGCGGCATCGTCCGCCAGCTGAAGGTCGACAACCAGACCACCGGCGCCAAGGCCGACAAGGTTGCCGGCGGCCTGACCCTGGGCGGCAAGTGGGTGATGGGCGACAGCGATTCGCTGCATTACCAGTTCACCGGAGGCGAGGGCATCGCGCGTTACATCGGCCTGGGCATCACCGCCGACTCGGCCTATGACATCGCCCGCGACGAGCTCAATCCGACCGGCGTTCTGGCCGGTTACGTGGGCTGGCGCCATGCGTTCTCGCCGAAGCTGCGCACCAACCTGATCTATGCGCGCAGCGACTACGACAACGACAGCGTGCTGGGCCCGCTGGTCACCAAGAGCGTGCAGAGCATCCGCGGCAACATCTTCTACTCACCGCTGCCCAAGGTCGATGTCGGCGCCGAGCTGATGTATGGCCGCCGCGAGATCGAGAACGGCAACAAGGGTGACATCACCCGGCTGCAGTTCACCACGAAGTACAGCTTCTGACGGCGCGCCGACCCAGGTCGGCCGCTACCGATACTGAGTGCCGACCCACCGTCGGCACCTACCAACAACGATTGCTTCGGAGGGGAAGCGTCTCATGTCCAGCACACCCAGCACCGCGCACAATCCCGCGGGCACCCTAACCAAGGGCCACAAGAAAGTCATCTTCGCTTCGAGCCTGGGTACGGTCTTCGAGTGGTATGACTTCTTCCTGTACGGCTCGCTCGCCGCCATCATCGCCAAGCAGTTCTTCAGCGGAGTCAATGAAACCACGGGCATGATCTTCGCCCTGCTGGCGTTCGCCGCCGGCTTCTTCGTGCGACCGTTCGGCGCGGCCTTCTTCGGCAGCCTCGGCGACCGCATCGGCCGCAAGTACACCTTCCTGGTCACCATCCTGATCATGGGCATCTCGACCTTCCTGGTCGGTGTGCTGCCCAACTACGCGTCGATCGGCTTTGCCGCGCCGGTGATCCTGATCATCCTGCGTCTGGCCCAGGGCCTGGCGATGGGTGGCGAATACGGCGGCGCGGCGACCTACGTGGCCGAGCATGCCCCGGACGACAAGCGTGGCCTGTACACCAGCTTCATCCAGTGCACCGCCACGCTGGGCCTGTTCATGTCGCTGCTGATCATCCTGGCCTGCCGCTACTTCCTGGGCAATGAAGCATTCGAAGCCTGGGGCTGGCGCATTCCGTTCCTGGTGTCCATCGTGCTGCTGGGCATCTCGGTGTGGATCCGCCTGCAGCTGAGTGAGTCGCCGCTGTTCCAGCAGATGAAGTCGGAAGGCAAGGGCTCCAAGACGCCGTTCCGTGACAGCCTGAAGGGCGGCAACCTGAAGCTGATGCTGCTGGTCCTGCTCGGCGCAGCGGCCGGCCAGGCCGTGGTCTGGTACGGCGGCCAGTTCTATGCGCTGTTCTTCCTCAGCAGCATGCTGAAGGTCGACGCCACCACCTCCTACCTGCTGATCGCAGCCGCACTGGCGCTGGGTGTGCCGTTCTTCATCTTCTTCGGCTGGCTGTCCGACCGTATCGGCCGCAAGAAGATCATCCTCGCCGGCTGCCTGCTGGCTGCCGTGACTTACATCCCGATCTTCAAGGGCCTGACCCACTTCGCCAACCCGGCCATCGAAGAGGCCCGCAGCAGCTCGCCGGCCCTGGTCGTGGCCGATCCGTCCACCTGCTCGTTCCAGTTCGATCCGGTCGGCCTGCGCAAGTTCACCAGCTCCTGTGACGTGGCCACCGCCGCGTTGACCAAGGCGGGCGTGCCGTACGACGTGCAGCCGGCAGCGGCGGGTTCGCTGGCGATCGTCAACGTCGGCAGCGCCAGCGTCACCTCGTATGAAGCGGCGGGACTGAGCAAGGACGAAGGCAAGGCCAAGGCCGACGCGTTCGGTGCCGAACTGAAGACCGCCCTGACCACCGCCGGCTACCCGGCCAAGGCGGACAGCGCGCGCATCAACATTGCGGGCACGATCTTCATGCTGTGGCTGCTGGTGCTGTACGTGACCATGGTCTACGGCCCGATCGCCGCCTACCTGGTCGAGCTGTTCCCGACCCGCATCCGCTACACCTCGATGTCGCTGCCGTATCACATCGGCAACGGCTGGTTCGGTGGCTTCCTGCCGGCGATCTCCTTCGCGCTGGTGGCCGGTACCGGCAACCTGTACTACGGCCTGTGGTATCCGATCGCGATCGCGCTGATGTCGGTGGTGATCGGTGGCCTGTTCCTGCGTGAAACCAAGGACGTGGATATCACCAAGTAGGAATGATGTTCACCGGATGAAGGAGAGGCCGTGGTGCAGACCACGGCCTTTTCGTTGCCCTGTAGCGCCGAGCCATGCTCGGCGACCGCGCAGCGCGCGGCACAAAACTCCGCAGACGCGAAAAGACAGCGTTCAATGCCGTAATCGTGGTTGAAAAGCATCCGAAGCCACCCGCCATCTCGCGCCCAGGGTCAGATCCCTTTCGCGCGCGAAAGGGATCTGACCCCGTCGGACAGTGCCGCACCCCGTATAGTCGGCCCATGACGACCACCGCCCCAGCCGACCTCCCCCACCTCCTGCACACCCTGCGCAGCGCCTGGCAGTCGCAGCGCCCGTCGCTGGATCAGCGCGAAGCCGACCTGCGCCGCCTGCGCGAGGCGCTGAAGCCGCGTCTGGATGAAATGGCCCAGGCCATCGCCGAGGACTTCGGCCATCGCGCCGACGTTGAATCGAAACTGGCCGATGGCATGAGCGTGCTGTCGGCCATCGACCACCTGCGGCGCCACCTGCGGCGCTGGTCGAAGCCGCAGCGGGCATCGGCGGGATGGAAGTTGTGGCCGGCGCGCGCGCAGCTGCGGCCGACGCCGTTGGGCGTGGTCGGGGTGATCTCGCCGTGGAACTACCCGGTTACGCTGGCATTGGTGCCACTGGCCACCGCCATCGCTGCCGGCAACCACGTACTGCTGAAGCCTTCGGAACACACGCCCCGCACCAGCGCGTTCCTGGCCGATCTGCTGGCCAGTGTGTTCCCGCCCGATCGGGTGGCGGTGGTGCAGGGTGGTGCGGACGTGGCGGCGGCGGTGTCGTCGCTGCCATTGGACCATCTGCTGTTCACCGGCTCGACGGCCGTGGGCCGCAAGGTGATGGCAGCGGCAGCCGAGCATCTGGTGCCGGTCACGCTGGAACTGGGCGGCAAGTCGCCGGCCATCGTCTGCCGTGATTTCCCGCTGGACAAAGCCGCCGCGCGGTTGGCCACCGGCAAGTGGTTCAACGCCGGCCAGACCTGCATCGCGCCGGATTACGTGCTGATCGATAGCGCGCGTCAGCGCGAGTTCGTGCAGGCGCTGCAGCAGCAGGTGCGTGAACGCTACGGCGACTTCAGCGATGCCGACGACTACACGCGGATCATCAATGAAGGCCAGTACCAGCGCCTGCAGGGCTACCTGGCACAGGCGCGGCAACGCGGGGTGCCGGTGATTCCGCTGGCGCACGTGGATGAGGCTCGCGCCGGCCGCGAGCGCCTGCTGGTACCGACCGTGGTACTGGACCCGCCGGACGATCTGGACCTGATGCGCGAGGAGATCTTCGGGCCGATCCTGCCGGTGCGCGCCTACCCGGATCTGGATGCGGCGCTGGTCGACGTTCTCTCCCGCGACCGGCCGCTGGCGCTGTATCCCTTCAGCCACGACCGCGCCACCGTGGAGCGCATTCTCGCCAACGTGGTGGCCGGGGGAGTGACGGTCAACGACACGCTGCTGCACTTCGCCGCCGATGGCCTGCCGTTCGGCGGGGTGGGCGCCAGCGGCATGGGCGCGTACCACGGCCGCGCCGGGTTCGATGCGATGAGCAAGCGGTTGCCGGTGCTGTGGCAGTCGCGCTGGGCGGGCAGCGACAGGCTGCGGCCGCCGTATTCGAAGATTGCGGGGATGTTGAAGCTGCTGCTGCGGTGAAGCCACGCATGGCGTGGCTCTACTGGTAGGTGCCAACCAAGGTTGGCGCCTACCAAAGCAGGCCCGGGTAGAATGCCCCCATGAAGATCGCCTCGTGGAACGTCAATTCGCTCAACGTCCGCCTGCCGCACCTGGAGCAGTGGCTCAAGGAGTTCGGCCCGGACATCGTCGGTATCCAGGAAACCAAGCTGGAGGACCACAAGTTCCCGGATGCGGCGCTGATCGGCGCCGGCTACCGCAGCGTATTCGCCGGCCAGAAGACCTACAACGGCGTGGCACTGCTGTCACGCGAGCCGGCGCAGGACGTGCAGATCGGCATTCCGGGTTTCGAGGACGAGCAGAAGCGCGTCATCGCCGGCACCTTTGGCGACCTGCGGGTGATCAACCTGTATGTGGTCAACGGCCAGGACGTCGGCACCGACAAGTATGCGTACAAGCTGCGCTGGCTGGAGGCCGTGCACGCCTGGATCGGCGAGGAACTGCAGCGGCACCCGAAGCTGGTCGTGCTGGGTGACTTCAACATCGCCCCGGACGCCCGCGACGTGCATGATCCGGAGGTGTGGAACGAGAACCACATCCTCACCTCCACCGCCGAGCGCGGCGCGCTGAACAAGCTGCTGCAGCTGGGCCTGCACGACGGTTTCCGGCTGCACAACGAGGAAGCCGGCACGTTCAGCTGGTGGGATTACCGCGCGGCGGGCTTCCGCCGCAATCTGGGCCTGCGCATCGACCTCACCCTGGTCTCCGATGCGCTCAAGGGCGGCGCCGTGGCGTCCGGCATCGACCGCGAGCCACGTACCTGGGAGCGCCCCAGCGACCACGCGCCGGCATGGGTGCAGTTGGGGTGAGGTAGCGCCGGGCCGTGCCCGGCGCTGCCCGTCGGATCAACGTATGCTCTTGCGGGTGAACAGGTTGACGATCGCCAGCAGGATCACCGCACCGATCAGCGAGAACAGGAAGGTGCGGATGGTGATCGCTTCGTTGATGCCGCCGCCGAACAGCCAGCCGGAAATCAGCGCGCCGACGATGCCGACCACGATGTTGAGAATGATGCCCTGCTGCGCATCGCGCTTCATGATGATGCTTGCCAGCCAGCCCACGATGCCGCCGACGATCAGCCAGATGATGATGCCCATGATCGAACCTCCGGTGGAAAACCGTGACCAGTTGACGCGCATGGCTGTGAACCCGTCGTGCAATCGCGTGACGGTTGCGTGCGGATGAGCTTGCCAGCCACCCTGGATGGCCCCTGGCGCTTCGGGCCCGTGACGGTCTGGCGGCGGCCACATGTGCCGGGCCAGCGCGGTGAGCCGCAGGCCCGGCAGGTGCTGGCACAGGCGCTGGATCTCGCGCCGGAGGCACTGCCGCTGGTCCGCGACGACAAGGGCCGACCTGAGCTGACCGGTGCGCTGGCCGACCACGGCACGGGCTGGAGTCACAGTGGCGACGTGCTGCTGGTGGCGCTGGGTGAAGGTGTACGGCTCGGCGTGGACCTGGAACTGCTGCGCCCGCGCCCACGCCTGCTGGAGATCGTGCAGCGCTTCTTCCATCCGGAAGAGGTGGCCTGGCTGCAGGGCCTGGACGCCGCCGAACGCGAACACTGGTTCTTCCGTGTCTGGTGCGCCAAGGAGGCGCTGCTGAAGGCACACGGTCAGGGCATTTCGTTCGGCCTGCATCGCCTGCAGCTGGCGCCAGGTGTCGACGGCGCCCTGCACCTGCGCTGGTGCGACCCTGCGCTGGGTGATGCCCGGCAGTGGCATCTGCACGAATGGCAGGCCAGCGGCCAGTTCCGTGCCGCATTGGCCTGGTATCCGCAATGAAGCGGCGAATCAGCCCGGGAAACGGGCGATAATGGCGGCATGAGCGAACACGAACTCCCCGCCGGCGTGACCGCCACGCTGGAGCAGGGCCTGGCCGGCATGGGCCTGGACGCCGCACTGGCGCCGCCGCTGCTGCGCTACCTGGGCCTGCTGCACCGCTGGAACGGCACCTACAACCTCACCGCCATCCGCGACCCGCAGGAGATGGTCACCCGTCACCTGCTCGATTCGCTGGCCATGCAGCCGTTCGTGGCCGATGGCCGCCTGGCCGACCTCGGTACCGGTCCTGGACTGCCCGGTATCCCGCTGGCGATCGCCTGCCCGGGTCTGCAGGTCACCCTGGTCGAGAGCAACGGCAAGAAGGCCCGCTTCATGCGCGAGGCCGTGCGCCAGCTCGGCCTGGGCAATGCCCGCGTGGCCGAGTCGCGCGCCGAAGCGCTGGACGAGGCCGGCCACTACGACCAGTTGACCGCCCGCGCGATGGACACGCTGGCCGGCATCATCCGCGTCGGTGGCCACCTGCTGCGTCCTGGCGGCGTGCTGCTGGCGATGAAGGGCGTCTACCCGCATGAAGAGATCGCCGCACTGCCGGCAGGCTGGCAGGTGCGCGACGTGGCCCCGTTGAGCGTGCCCGGCCTGGCGGGCGAGCGCCACCTGGTCACCGTTACAGGCCCCTGATCCCGCCGCCAACCCTTTGCGCGACAACGGGTTGGCGATCCACGATTTCCGCCCGGGCCCGGTTGTACGCATAATGACCGGTCCCAGCATCCGTCGACGAGGCACACCCGCATGGCCCGCATCATCGCCATCGCCAACCAGAAGGGTGGCGTCGGCAAGACCACGACCGCCGTCAACCTGGCCGCTTCCCTGGCCAACGCACCCAAGCGCGTGCTGTTGGTCGACCTGGATTCGCAGGGCAACGCGACCATGGGCAGTGGTGTGGACAAGCGTGAGCTGGCGGCGTCCACCTGCGACCTGCTGCTGGGCGAGAACACCGCCGCCGACGTGCGTGTGCAGACCGCGGAAGGTTACGACCTGCTGCCCGGCAACATCGACCTGACCGCAGCCGAAATCCAGCTGATGGCGCAGGGCGAGCGCGAGCAGCGCCTGAAGCGCGCGCTGGCGCCGATCCGCGACGAGTACGACTACATCCTGATCGACTGCCCGCCGGCGCTTTCACTGCTGACGCTCAACGCACTGGCCGCCGCCGATTCGGTGATCGTGCCGATGCAGTGCGAGTACTACGCGCTGGAAGGCCTGAGTGCGCTGGTGGAAACCATCGAGGCGCTGCGCGCCAGCCTGAACCCGGCGCTGGAGATCGAGGGCGTGCTGCGTACCATGTTCGATGTGCGCAACAACCTGGCCAACGCCGTATCGGCCGAACTGACCGAACACTTCGGCGACCGCGTGTTCCGTACCATCGTGCCGCGCAACGTGCGCCTGGCTGAAGCGCCCAGCCACGGCCAGAGCATCGTCGGCTACGACCGCGCCTCGCGCGGCGGCGTGGCTTACCTGGGCCTGGCCGGCGA
The DNA here is from genome assembly GCF_039674705.1 of Stenotrophomonas sp. TWI169. Taxonomy (NCBI): domain Bacteria; kingdom Pseudomonadati; phylum Pseudomonadota; class Gammaproteobacteria; order Lysobacterales; family Lysobacteraceae; genus Stenotrophomonas; species Stenotrophomonas sp. TWI169. The sequence goes on from NZ_JBDJOB010000004.1 coordinate 35,731, forward strand.
GATCATCCGTCGCAACAACGAACGCAACAAGGCCACCAAGGCCGTGGAGACCGTCTGATGACCAGCAGCAAGCCGGCAGCCAAGAAGCGAGGCCTCGGCCGTGGCCTGGATGCGCTGCTCGGTCCGAAGGGAGCGGTCAGCCAGGTGCAGGCCACCACCGCGGTGATCGAACCGTTGCCGGGTGAGGTGCTGCGCAAGCTGCCGGTCGGCCAGCTGCAGCCGGGCAAGTACCAGCCGCGTCGCGAAATGGACGAGGGCAAGCTGTCCGAACTGGCGGACTCGATCCGGTCGCAGGGCGTGATCCAGCCGATCCTGGTGCGTCAGCTGCCGGCGGGCAACTTCGAGATCGTCGCCGGCGAACGCCGCTGGCGCGCCTCGCAGCTGGCCGGTCTGGACGAAGTGCCGGTGGTGGTGCGCGAACTGGAAGACCGCACCGTCATCGCGATGGCGCTGATCGAGAACATCCAGCGCGAAGACCTCAACCCGCTGGAAGAAGCCGAGGCGCTGCAGCGCCTGATCAGCGAGTTCACCCTGACCCATGCCGAGGCGGCCGAGGCCGTCGGCCGCTCGCGCGCGGCGGTGTCCAACCTGCTGCGCCTGCTGGAACTGCCGGTGGCCATCCGCCTGCTGCTGGAAACCCGCCGCCTGGAAATGGGCCACGCCCGCGCGCTGCTGACCCTGGCCCCGGAACTGGCCGGCAAGCTGGCGCAGGAAGCGGCCGATGAAGGCTGGTCGGTGCGTGAAGTGGAGCGCCGCGCGCAGGCCTTCGCCGCCGGCAAGGTGCCGAGCAACCGCCCGGCGGCCACGCCGAAGGTGCAGCAGGCCGACATCGCCTCGCTGGAAACCGAACTGTCCGAGTCGCTGGGGACCAAGGTGGCGATCAGCCACGGCCGCGGCGGCAAGGGCAAGCTGATCATCCACTACACCGATCTGGATACCCTCGACGGCGTGCTGGAAAAGCTGCGGACCCGCCAGGGCTGAGTCGCTCGGCACGTGGACAGAGACCTGCAATGACCATCCTGCTCACCGGCGCTGCCGGCTTCATCGGTGCCTACACCGCCCGCGCGCTGCTGGAGGCGGGCCAGCCGGTGGTGGGCCTGGACAACTTCAACGACTACTACGACCCGCAGATCAAGCGGGACCGCGTGGCCGCGCTGTGCCCCACGCTGGATCTGCGCACGCTTGACCTGACCGACCGTGAAGGCCTGGCCGCGCTGTTCGACGAACTGCAGCCGAGCGCGGTGATCCATCTGGCTGCGCAGGCCGGGGTGCGCTACTCGCTGGAGAATCCGCAGGCCTACGTCGACAGCAACCTGGTCGGCTTCGTCAATATCCTGGAACTGTGCCGCCACCGCGGCGTGCAGCATCTGGTCTACGCCTCCAGCAGTTCGGTGTACGGCGATTCGGCCACGCCGCCGTTCTCCGAGGACCAGCGCGTGGACCAGCCGCGCTCGCTGTACGCGGCCACCAAGGCTGCCAACGAGCTGATGGCGCACACCTACGCGCAGCTGTATGGCCTGCATGCCACCGGCCTGCGCTTCTTCACCGTGTACGGCGCGTGGGGACGGCCGGACATGGCGCCGCTGCTGTTTTCGCGTGCCGTCCTGGCCGGGCGCCCGATCGAGGTGTTCAACCAGGGGCGCATGCAGCGCGATTTCACACATGTCTCCGACATCGTGTCGGGTATCCTCGGCGCGCTCGCGCACCCGGCCGATGGTCCGGTACCGCATCGGGTATTCAACCTCGGCAACCATACGCCGGTCGAGCTGGAGCGCTTCATCAGCGTCATCGAGCAGGCCGCCGGCCGCCCTGCGCAGAAGGTCTACAAGCCGATGCAGCCGGGCGACATGGTCCGCACGATGGCCGACACCCGCCGCGCACATGACGCATTCGGCTTCGATGCGGTGACCCCGATCGAGCAGGGGCTGCCGCCCGTCGTCCAGTGGTGCCGCGAGTATTTCGGCGATCGCGCCTGAGGAGCAATCCTCACACAGCCGGATTCATCTTCGGATAACCTCGGCTTCGGAGAATGCGCGGTCTTTGTCCCCTCTTGGCCGAGTGACCCATGAGCCAACCCGAGCTTTCCGTTGTCGTCCCCGTATTCAACGAGCGCGACAATGTCGCGCCCCTGATCGCCGAAATCGTCGCGGCACTGCGGGGCCGGTTGCCGTTCGAGATCGTCTATGTCGACGATCACTCCCGCGATGACAGCCTGGCGGTGCTGCAGGGCCTGAAAGCCACCACGCCGGAGCTGCGGGTGCTGCACCATGTCGAGCAGAGCGGGCAGAGCACAGCGGTGCGCACCGGTGTCAAGCATGCCCGTGCGCCGTGGATCGCCACCCTGGATGGTGATGGCCAGAACGATCCGGCCGACATCCCCAAGCTGCTGGCGGCCCGCGATGCTGCCGACGGGCAGGTGAAGCTGTTTGCCGGCTGGCGCGTCAACCGCCAGGACAGCGGCAGCAAGCGCTGGGCCAGTCGCTGGGCCAACCGCATCCGGGCGCGCATGCTGCGCGACGATACGCCCGACACCGGCTGCGGCATCAAGCTGTTCGAGCGCGAAGCCTTCCTCGACCTGCCGTATTTCGACCACATGCACCGCTATCTGCCGGCGCTGATGCAGCGTGCCGGTTGGAAGACCACCAGCGTGCCGGTCAACCATCGTCACCGTACCGCTGGCGTCTCCAAGTACAACAACCTCGGCCGTGCGCTGGTCGGCATCCGCGACCTGCGGGGCGTTGCCTGGCTGATCACCCGCAGCAGGCGTACCGCGGTGGAAGAACGATGATGGCGCTGCACTGGCTCGACCAGCCGCTGACCTGGTTGTTCTGGACCGGCCTGCATGTGACGGGCTGGAAGCTGATCGGCTATACCGGCGCACTGATGTTCGGCGGCCGCTGGCTGGTCCAGTTCATCGCCTCCCGGCGTGCCGGCAAGCCGGTCATCCCGCGCCTGTTCTGGTACATGAGCGTGATCGGCAGCCTGATGACGCTGAGCTACTTCCTGTTCTCGGCCAAGCAGGATTCGGTGGGCGTGCTGCAGAACCTGTTCCCGGCGTTCACCGCGCTGTACAGCCTGCACCTGGACATCCGGCACCGCGGCTGGAAGCGGGACAAAGCCAGCCATTGAGGTAGCGCCGGAGCGGTGTCCGTTCTGCACGCTGCGCGCTCGCGGGGCATGGCCCCGCGCTACCGATCCAACCGTTGAGGCGGCACCTGGGCGGGATCGAACGCCGGTAGCGCCGGGCCATGCCCGGCGAAGGTGTGCGGTCCCCGCGTTACCGGTCCTGCAGCGCAGGCAGGACTTTTGAACCATGCCCCGGCTGTCCGGCGGTGCCATGATCGGCGTCTGCCTTCCCGGGAACCTGTGCTCGTGAAAACCCGTCTTGCCGTTGCCCTGCTCATCGCCCTGTCCGCTCCGGCTGCCGTCGTGGCGGCTCCGCCCGCGCTCGCGGCGTCCGCCCCTGCGACCACCGAATCGGCGGCCGATGCCGCCTTCCGCGCGCTGTACGAAAAGGAATGGAAGTGGCGCCAGGCCGGGGGCGGTGAAGCCAGCGAGGATGGCGACGCGCCGGCCAACGCCACGCGGCTGCCCGATGTGGGCGCGGCCGCGCAGCAGGCGCGCCTGAAGGTCTGGGACCAGACCCTGGCCGAGCTGAAGAAGATCGACCCGAAGACACTCAGCGCCGACAACCAGGTGAACTACGCGATCTACCGCGACCAGGTGTTCAACCTCGCCGAGGAGGTGCGTCTGCGGGCCTACGAGATGCCGTTCAACTCCGATTCCTCGTTCTGGTCCAATCTCTCGTTCATGGCCCGGCGCGAGATGAAGACCGCGCAGGACTTCCGTAACTACATCGCACGCCTGGACGATGTGCCGCGCTATTTCGGCCAGCAGACCGAGAACATGCGCGCCGGACTCAAGCGGGGTTTCAGCGTGCCCCGCGCGGTGCTTGACGGGCGCGAGGTCTCCATTGCCACCGTCGCCGAGCTGAAGGACCCCACCGAGTCGCCGCTGTACGCGCCGTTCAGGAAGCTGCCGGCCAGCATTCCGGCGGCCGAGCAGGCGCAGCTGCAGGCGCAGGCCCGTGCGGCGATCAGCGGCAAGGTGGTGCCGGCGTTCCAGCAGCTGCGTACCTTCTTCGTCAACGAGTACGTCCCGCAGGCGCGTACCACCCTGGCGGCCGAAGCGATGCCGGAGGGCAAGGCGTTCTACAGGCAGCAGATCCACGAATACACCACGCTGGACCTGTCGCCGGATGAGATCCATCGCATCGGCCTGGGCGAAGTCGCGCGCATCCAGAAGGAGATGAACGACATCATCCAGCAGGTCGGCTTCAAGGGCAGTTTCGGCGAATTCCTGACCTTCCTGCGCACCGATCCGCAGTTCTACGCCAAGACCCCGAACGAGCTGCTGTATCGGGCGGCGTGGATCTCCAAGCGCATCGATGGTGTCATCGGCAAGTACATGACACTGCCGCGCGCGCGCTTCACCATCGTGCCGGTGCCGCCGGACATCGCGCCGTTCTGGACCGCAGGCCGGGGTGGCATGGGCACCTATTGGCTCAACACCTACAACCTGCCGGCGCGGCCGCTGTACAACCTGCCAGCGCTGACCCTGCACGAGTCCGATCCCGGTCATGCCCTGCAGGGCGCGCTCGCCGCCGAACAGGGCGAACAGCCCGAGTTCCGCCGCAACGCCTACATCTCCGCCTACGGCGAAGGCTGGGGCCTGTACAGCGAGAAGCTGGGCGTGGAGATGGGCATCTATGAAACGCCCTACGAGGATTTCGGTCGCCTCACCTACGAGATGTGGCGCGCGGCACGCCTGGTGATCGATACCGGGGTGCACAGCAAGGGCTGGACCCGGGAACAGGCCATCGCCTACCTGCGTGACCATACCGCGCTGAGCGAGCACGAAGTGACCACCGAAGTGGATCGCTACATCTCCTGGCCGGGCCAGGCGTTGAGCTACAAGCTCGGCGAGATCGCCATCGTGCGCCTGCGCGCACAGGCCGAGAAGGAGCTGGGCGACAAGTTCGACGTCAAGGGTTTCCATGACGCCGTGCTCAAGCAGGGGTCGGTGCCGCTGCCGGTACTGGAACAGCAGATCCAGGCCTATATCGCGCAGCGCAAGCAGGCCTGATCCGAAATGCCGCCGGGCATGGCCCGGCGCTACCGGAATGCGCGGTGGTAGCGCCGGGCCACGCCCGGCGAGCGCGAAGCGCGGCAGACGGGGCCGGATCACATGATCCTGCCCCGTCGTCTTTCAGCGCACCGGCCGCGGTCTGGCCACGCGCGCCGCGAAGGTCGGCAGCACCAGCAGGGTCAGCGCGGTCGCCGTGATCAGGCCACCGATCACCACCGTCGCCAGCGGCTTCTGCACCTCCGCACCGGAGCCACTGGCGATCGCCATCGGAATGAAGCCGACGATCGCCACCAGTGCCGTGGTCAGCACCGCGCGGATCCGGCTGGCGGCACCGTTGATTGCCGCCTGCAGGGGCAGGTCACCGGCATCGAGCCGCTCGCGGATGGCCTGCATCAACACCAGGCCGTTCAGCGTGGCCACGCCGGACACGGCGATGAAGCCGACCGCAGCCGATACCGAGAAGGGCATGCCACGCAGCAGCAGGGCGAGAATGCCGCCGACCAGCGCCAGCGGCACGCAGCTGAACACCAGCACGGCTTCCTTGCCACTGCGCAGGGCCATGAACAGCAGGCTGCCGATCAGCAGGAACACGACCGGCACCACCGTTGCCAGGCGCTTTTCCGCGCGCTGCAGGTTCTCGAACTGGCCACCCCAGGTGAGATAGGCGCCCGGCGGCAGCGCCACGTCGGCCACCGCTGCCTGCGCTTCGCCGACGAAGCCGCCCAGGTCGCGGCCGCGCACATTGGCCTGCACCACCACCCGGCGGCTGCCATTGTTGCGGCTGATCTGGTTCGGTCCCTCGCTGACCGTGATGCGGGCCACCGAGGACAGCGGAATGACCAGTCCGGCCGGTGTGGCAATCGGCAGCGATGACAGCTGGTCCGGATCGTTGCGTGCGGCATCGTCCAGCCGCACCACCACGTCGAAGCGTCGGTCGCCCTCGAAGATCTTGCCGGCCGCCGTGCCACCGATGCCGGTGGCCAGTGCATCGCTTACGTCCGCAGCGGTCAGCCCGTACTGCGCGGCGGCGACAGGGTCGATCTTCACGTTCAGGGTCGGCAGGCCGGAAATCTGCTCCACCCGCACGTCAGCCGCACCGTCCACCGCACGCAGCTTCAACGCGACCTGGTCGGCCACCTTCTGCAGCTGGCTGAAGTCATCGCCGAAGATCATCACCGCCAGGTCGGTGCGCACGCCGGAGATCAGCTCGTTGAAGCGCAGCTCGATCGGCTGGCTGAACTCGAAGCTGTTGCCCAGCTGCTGCCCGGCCAGCGCCTCGAAGCGCGCCACCAGCGCCTCCTTGTCCAGCGTCGGATCGGGCCACTCCTTGCGCGGCTTCAGCACGATCACGCTGTCGGAGATGTTGGTCGGCATCGGGTCGATCGCGGCTTCAGCGGTACCGGTGCGCGAAAACACGGTTTCCACTTCCGGTTGCCCGGCAATCGCCTTTTCCAGCGCCAGCTGCATCGCCAGCGACTGCTCCAGCGAGGTCGACGGTACGCGCAGCGCCTGCATCGCCACATTGCCCTCATCCAGCGTCGGCATGAATTCGCGGCCCAGCAGCGAGAACGAACCGATGCCCACCACCACCATCATCACCGCGCCGGCCAGCACCGAGCGCGGGTGGTCCACCGCCTTGCGGATCACCGGTTCGATGCGTGCGCGCAGCACGCGGATCAGGCGTGTTTCGTGTTCGCCGTCATCGGCGTGCGCCCCGCTTTCCTTCAGCTTCGGCTCGCGCACCAGCAGCGCAGCCATGGCCGGCACTAAGGTGAAGGAGAACAGGAAGGCACCCACCAGAGCCAGCATGAACGTGGCGGCCATCGGATGAAACGTTTTTCCTTCCACGCCTTCCAGGGTCAGGATCGGCGCAAACACCAGCAGGATGATCAACTGGCCGAACGCCGCTGGACGCGCCATCTTCCGCGCCGACTCCGCCGCCACGCGCAGACGTTCCATCGCGGTCAGCGCACGGCCCAGTTCGGCGCGGCGCTGGCCCAGCATCAGCAGCGTCGACTCGATCACGATCACTGCACCGTCCACCAGGATGCCGAAATCCAGCGCACCCAGGCTCATCAGATTGCCGCTGATGCCGAAGCGGTTCATGCCGATCACGGCGAACAGGAACGACAGCGGAATCACCAGCGCGGTGATGGTTGCCGCGCGCAGGTTGCCCAGCAGCAGGAACAGCACCACCACCACCAGCAGCGCACCTTCGGTGAGGTTCTTTGCCACGGTTCTGATGGTGGAGTTCACCAGCACGCTGCGGTCCAGCACCGGCACGGCCACGATGTCGGCCGGCAACGACCTGTTGACCTGCTCCAGGCGCGCCGCTGCCGCCTGCGCGACGGTGCGGCTGTTGCCGCCGGCGATCATCAGGGCGGTACCGAGCACGGCCTCGTGACCATTGCGGCTGGCCGCGCCCAGGCGCGGTGCACGGCTGAGATCGACATCGGCCACGTCGGCCACGCGCACCACCACGCCGTTGCGGGTCGCAACGGGGGCCTGCGCCAGATCATCAGTGGTCAGTGCCAGGCCGTCCGCACGTACCACCAGGCCTTCGCCGGCACGCTGCACGAAACCGGCACCCGCCTGCACGTTGGCGCGCTGCAGTGCCGTGACCAGGTCGGCCAGGCCCAGGCCATGCGCAGCCAGCCTGGCAGTGTCCGGGTGCACGCCGTACTCCTTCACGTACCCGCCGACCGTATCGACGCCGGCCAATCCCGTGCTGGAGCGCATCTGCGGCGCGATGATCCAGTCCTGCACCGTACGCAGGTAGGTGGCGCGTTCTTCCGGAGTGCGCAGCAGGCTGCCCTCCGGCGTCCGGTAGACCTCGCCGGCCTGCCAGCCCGCATCCCCCGGTCTGGCCAGCCGGGCGGGATCGAACGGGGTGAAGTCCACCGTCCACATCAGCACCTCGCCCAGGCCGGTGGTGACCGGCGACAGCAGCGGCGATGCGCCATCGGGCAGATCTTCCGCCGCTTCACGCATGCGCTCGGCCACCTGCTGGCGGGCGAAGTAGATGTCGGTCGCGTCGGTGAAGATCGCGGTGACCTGGGAGAAGCCGTTGCGCGACAGCGAACGGGTGGTGGTCAGGCCGGGAATGCCGGCCAGCGCGGTTTCCAGCGGGTAGGTCACCTGCCGCTCGATCTGTTCCGGTGTCAGCGCAGGTGCCACCGTGTTGATCTGCACCTGGCGGTTGGTGATGTCCGGCACGGCGTCGATCGGCAGCTTGCCCAGCTGGAACAGGCCCCAGGCCGCGATCAGCGCCGCCAGGAACACCACCAGCCAGCGGAAGCGCACCGCTGATTCAATGATGAGCTTGAACATGGTCGCCTCCTCAGTGGCCGTGCTCGGCTTCGCCCTTGGCCAGTTCGGCCTTGAGCAGGAAGGCATTGGTGCCGACGATGCGCTCGTTGCCGCTCAGTCCACCCAGGATCTCGATGCGATCACCGGCACGACGGCCGGCCAGCACCGGCTGTGCCTTGAAACCGCCTTCCACGGCGACGAACACGGCGCTGCTGCCGTCGACGTTCTGCACGGCATCGGCTGGCACGCTCAGTGCACCCTCCCGGCTTTCGGTGACCACCCTGGCCGAGACCGGCGAACCGGCCGGCGGCAAGGCCGCCTCCACCGGCGTCGCGCGGATGACCGCCACGCCGCCCTGCTGGCGCACGTCAGCCGCAGAACCGGTGACCGTGGCGGTGAAGCTGCCGCCCGGCACCGTGACGTCCAGCGTCATGCCCGGGGTGACCTGCGCGGCCAGCGCAGGCGGTGCGGTGAACACCAGTTCGTTCATCGCCGGATCGGCGACATCGGCCACCGCGCTGCCTGCGGCGACCACGCCACCTGGAGTGACCTGGACGTTGCCGACGATGCCGCTCACCGGGCTGGTGATGCGCACGCGGCCACTGGCATCGGGCGCACCGTTGGCCGCGGCCTGCGCCTGTGCGGCAGTCGCCTGCGCCTGTGCGGCCAGCGAACGGGCGCGCGATGCTTCCAGCTCCTGGCGGGCGACCACGCCCTGTTCGACCAGCGCCTTGTCGCGGCCGTAGGCCAGGCGTGCCGCCTCGGCTTCGGCCGATGCGGCCAGAGCGTTGGCGCGGAACACGGCGGCTTCGCCGCTGACCACGATCGCCAGGGCCTGGTTCTGCTTCACCGCTGTGCCTGGTGCCACCAGCACACGTTCGACGCGACCGCTCACGGTGGACGCCACCGAGGCACGTGCGCCCACCGATGGTTCGACACGGCCCGACAGGCGGGTGGAGCCGCCACCACCGCGTCCGACGGCCACCACTTCGATACCGGACGCCTTGATCTGTTCCGGCGTCAGCTGCACCACGCCTTCGTCGGCGTCGGCCGGTGCCTTGGTAGCCTCGGCCTTGGCGTCCGGGCTGTCGGCTGCGTGCCCGTGGCCGTCATCGCTGCCGGCTTTGGCTGCAGTGGCATCGGCTGTTTCCGGTGTCTGTGCGTTGCCGGCGCAGCCGGCGAGGAGAACGGCCAGCACGACGCCGCCAAGCAGGGGAAAGGAACGGGACAGTGTCATGGGGCCTCCATAAAGGGTGCGCGCCCCTCGAGGCGGGCAAGATCGATTTCCGCGGCGACGCGCGACAGGCGTGCATCCACCGCGGTGCCGCGGGCGGCAATGAGCGCGCTGCGCGTGCTGCGCAGTTCCAGCTGCGAGATGCGTCCGGCATCGAAGCCGACGCGGGCCAGCCGATAGGCTTCCTCGGCCGCCACCACGCTTTCATCGGCGGCGCGGGTGCGGCTGCTGGCAGCCTTCAGCCCGGCAATGGCCGACAGCCGTCCGGCCTCGCTGTCGCGGCGTTGCTGGTCCAGGCGGGCTTCGGCCGCGCGCTGGTCGGCACTGGCGGCACGGATGCCGCCCCGGTTGCGGTCGAACAACGGCACGGTCAGGCTGACGCCGAGCGTGTAAGCGCGTTCGCCGCCTTCGCGGAAGCGGGTCTGTCCGGCGGTCAGGCTCAGGTCGGGCAGCGCCCGCTTGCGTTCGACGTCCACCAGCCGGCCGGCCGCATCGGCTTCGGCTTCGGCGATACGCACCGCGAGTGCGGCATCGGTGGCGCCGCGTGGCAGCGGAGGTGCGCGGTCGAGCAGGCTGCTGTCGATCGACTGCACCGGCGAATCCAGCAGCGCGGCGCCGGCCAGGCGCGCCAGCGCGGCGTCGCGGAAGGCCTGCGCCTCGTCCAGCGCGGCGCTGGCATTGGCCACCTCGCTCTGCGCCTGCACCGCACGCAGTTGCGGTTCACGCCCTTGCCTGACCATGGCATTGACGGCCTTGGCATCGTCGCGGGTCAGGGCCAGCGCCTCTTCGGCCAGGGTGTAGCGGCGCAATGCGCTCTCTGCCTGTGCGTAGGCCGCGGCCAGCTGGCCGGCAACATCACTGCGGCTTTGCGCGCCACGCAGATTGGCGGCCTGGGCCTCGGCACGGGCGGCACGTACGCGCGCGCCGCGCTGGCCCCAGACCTCCAGCGGCTGGGACAGGCTGAGCACACTGTCGGCCTTGCCCATGCCGCCGTAGGAGCCGGTGCCCCACGCGTTCTCGGCCGACCAGGAAAGGGAAGGATTGGGCAGCGCACGGGCCTGGTCGGCGCGGGCGTCGGCAGCCTCGGCCAGCGCCGAGCCCACACGGGCGCCGGGCAGCTGGTCCAGTCGTTCAAGCAGGGTGTCGTAGGAAGGAGCAGCTTGCGCCATCACCGATGCCGCCGGGGCCAGGCCCAGCAACACGGCGACGACCAGCCCGGCCGCACGCGGCGACCGTGGTGTCAGGATCGACATAGGGGGATTCCGGTTGTGAGTGAAACGGGAGCCCGCAGCAGCGGGACGCGCTCAGCTCACGCCCGGGGGGGACGCGTCAGTTCATCCTGGGCGACGGCGTAGGCCGTCGCATCGCCGGCCGTCATCCAGCGCGCCGGCAGCGGCGCATCGAAGGCGGCGAAGGTGTTCGCCGGCAGGCTGGAGGTGGAATGGTGGCAGTGGTTATGCGTGCAGGCACCGGTGTGCTTGCTGTCACTGTCGCCTGCGGTGTCATCGGCCGCCGACTCCACATGTGCCACGCTGGCATGCGGTTCCACCGCACACGCCAGCGCGTCGGCCACCGGCACGACCACGAATGCTGCCATCAGCAGCATCAGCAGGTACGAGCGTAGGTGGCGGGCGATCCGGCGCATGGAGGGGAGGCTAGCAAGCGGTTTTCGCCGGATACAATATCAATGGCCACTTCGGGAATTCGTCGGAATCTCCCGTTCAGCTGGGGGTGATTGCGCTGTTCCACCCCCGCCCCGCATCGAGTCCCGTCACCGAGGCAGGAAGATGAACGCACGCATTGCCACCGCAGGCCTGGTGCTGCTTCTGGCCAGCCCGGCCGCCCGCGCAGCCGACGACGTCTATGTGGAATTCCTGTGGTCGCCGACGCCGGCCGATGCACTGGCGCGCTCGCAGACACAGCTGTTCATTGCCGATGGACAGCATGACCATCGTATCTGCGTGGCCGCCGATCTCGACGACACCGACGTGGGTGGGCTGCAGATCGAGATCCGCGATGCCAAGGGTGGACGGGTCTCGCGCACGGCCCATGAGGATTACCGTGGCCGCAAGAAATGCTACGAGGCCGATCTGGGCACTGCCGGTGCCGCAGGGACGTGGACCGTCGACGCCGTGTTGGGCGACGGGCGCCGTGGCACTGCGCAGATCCGCGTGGACCACCGGCTCGAAACGTCGCCCCTGTACCTGCGGCACGACCAGCCGTACGTGGCTGGGAGGCCGAACTACGACGCGTCCATTCCGCCGGCCGAGTGGGTGGGCACGCTGGTCTGGGCGATGGATGTGGATGCGGAGGGCAATGTGACCCACGTTGAGGTGGAGCATGCCGAGGGCGTGGGTGAGCGCCTGCGCGAGCGTGCGCTTGCGGCAGGCTGGTTGAGCCGGTTCGGCCCCGACCCGTCCCGCCAGGCGAAGCCGTTGCGCTGGCGCCGCACGCTGCAGTTCGCATCCGAGTAGCCCTGGCAGCCGGTGCGGGCCGGCGGCGTTCCGCTCACGGCAGTTTCGCGATCACCTTGATCTCGAACTGGAAGCCGTACAGCCAGGTCACGCCGATACCGGTCAGGGTGGGGTGGGGCGCCTCTCCCCAGTACTCGGGCACGATCGCCCAGGCCTTCTCGAAGTTCTTCTCCGGATCGACCAGGAACACGGTCACGTCGATCACGTCATCGAACGTGCAGTCTGCGGCGGCCAGCACCGCATTGAGATTGTCGAAGGCGCGACGGACCTGCGCCTCGAAGTCCGGTTCGGGCGAGCCATCCTCGCGGCTGCCGACCTGCCCGGAGACGAACAGGAAGCCATTGGAGCGGATCGCCGGAGAGTAGCGGTTGCGGTCATACAGGGCCTGGCGGCCAACGGGGAAAACGACATCGCGGTGTGACATGGGAAGGGCCTGATGGGAAGAACCGCCATCCTGCTCGCGATTGTTGTCTGGATATACCGCGATGATCGGACTAGATTGATCGCGCAACCCAAACAATCGGATCGCCGATGGACCGCTTCGAGGCCATGCGCGCCTTTGCCCGTGTGGTGGAGACCGGCAGCTTCACCCGTGCCGCGACGACCCTGCAGATCAGTCGCACCACGGTGACCCAGCTGGTGCAGCAGCTGGAAGCGCACCTGCGTCTGCGCCTGCTCAACCGCACCACGCGGCGGGTCAGCGTCACCGCCGATGGTGCGGCCTACTACCCCCGCATTGCCCGCCTGCTGGCCGAGCTGGAAGAGGTCGAGGGTGGCCTGGGCGATGCCGCCGTGCAGCCGCGCGGCCGCCTGCGCATCGACGTGCCCGGGCCCTATGCGCGGCTGCGGCTGGTGCCGGCACTGCCGGACTTCCAGGCGCGCTACCCCGAGATCCAGCTGGACATCGGCGTCAGCGACCGCGAGGTCGACGTCATCGCCGACAACGTCGACTGCGTGATCCGTGGCGGCACCCCGGCCGACCCGGCCCTGGTGGCACGGCCGCTGGGCGAGCTGCCGATCGGCTTCCACGCCAGCCCGGACTACGTGCAGCGCTTTGGTCTGCCGGAGCATCCGCGCGCGCTGGAGGGACCGCAGCACCACATGGTCGGGCTGCTCAGCCCACGCAGCGGGCGGGCGCGGGTCTTCGCCGCGCGGCGCGGCGATGAGACCGTCCAGGTGCAGGGCCGCCATACGGTCGGCTTCGATGACGGCAATGCCTACCTCGCCGCCGGCCTGGCCGGGCTGGGCGTGGTCGCCCTGCCCAGCTACATGGCCGAGCCGCACGTGGCACGCGGTGAACTGCTGCCGCTGCTGCAGGCCTGGCAGCTGCCGTCGATGCCGATGCACATCATGTTTGCGCCGAACCGGCACATGAGCCAGCGCCTGCGGGTATTCATCGACTGGGTGGTGGAAGCGCTGGGGTGATGGACCCGCAGGGCCGAGCCCACGCCCGGCCGCTCCTGTGGGTAACTTGCGCAAGGCCTTGATTGCATGCATAATGCGCGGCTCGCTGTGTCCGGTTTCGTGCCGGGCGGCGCCCCCGGGAGCACGTCCCCGGCCGCCCAACGCCAGCGTAACCCTTTGATTCTCTTGACGTGTGGTGGGCAACCACCGAGGCCGCCGTCTCCCGGGCTACGGGCTGACAACAACTACTATCGAGGTGCGCAATGTCCCGCGTATGCCAGGTTTCCGGCAAGCGAGTGCAGACGGGTAACAACGTCTCGCACGCCAACAACAAGACCCGTCGTCGTTTCCTGCCGAATCTGCACGAGCGCCGTTTCTGGGTGGCCAGCGAGAACCGCTGGGTCAAGCTTCGTGTTTCCGCGCATGCACTGCGCACCATCGACAAGAACGGCATCGATTCCGTTCTGGCTGAGCTGCGTGCGCGCGGCGAAAAGGTCTGAGGAGTAAAGCATCATGGCAGGCAAGCGCGATAAGGTCCGTATGATTTCCTCGGCCGGTACCGGCCACTTCTACACCACGGACAAGAACAAGAAGAACACCCCGGGGAAGATGGAATTCCTGAAGTACGATCCGGTCGTGCGCAAGCACGTCCTGTACAAGGAAGGCAAGATCAAGTAATCCGCACGGATTGCTGGTCCCCGCGAAGAAACCCGCCCTTGTGGCGGGTTTTTTCATGCCTGTCGTCTGGTCTGGTGGGTGCCGACCGTTGGTCGGCCCTGCCGTACTCCCTGCGCAGGCTGTCGCCTATGGCGCAGTGCGCGGAATCATGGGCCGAATGCGATAAGTGATTCTTCCTACCGGTTCCGGCACTTCGCGCGATCCAAATCAATTGGAATCACTGGCTTCGCTGTGTCCATGATGGCAAGCCGCTGCATCTGCAGTGGCCGGGCTTGCAATCCCGTGAAGTCAATCATGAGTAGACTCGCCCGCCGTCGCCGGAGATCCCTCCGGCGACGGTTGGTGACCTATCCGCCTCTATGGCGGACGGTGCGTGGGGGCCTCGCGCCCGCCGGTTCGTTTGCTCATTGATTGCTTCCCGGTATTGCAACCACGCATCGTCCGCCACCTTCACCGGTGGCCAGATCCGTTGAAGGAGGCTGCATGAACACCCCATCACACCGGCAGGACCTGGAACTGGGCTGGCTGCGCCTGCAGCGCATGCTGGAAGGCATCGAGGGCATGGCGCTGCTGCTGTGCGACCACCATCTGGCGCTGAGCAAGGGTACCTCCTCGCCGCTGCCGGATGCACAGCTGGAGCGGGCGGCGCAGGCCATTGCCTGCATGGCGCTCAACGGCCGCCGCCACGCCGAATCGGTGCGCCAGCTGTGCGAGGTACCGGTGCGGCATTGAAGCCCGCCCTCCCTTGTAGAGCCGAGCCCGTGCCCGGCTGCGCTGAGGCAGTCGAGCAAGCTCGACTCTACACACCCTGCTGGGCAGAATGGCCCATCACCTGCCGACGGACGACGCGATGCTGGTTGAGTGGTTGCTGGGATCGTATCTGCTGCTGATCGACTGGCTGATCCGGCTGGTCGCGCTGTGCTGGATTCCGACCCGCACCACGCCGGGCGCGGCCCGCAGCTGGCTGCTGCTGGTCGGTTTCGTGCCGCTGCTGGGCCTGCCGCTGTATCTGCTGTTCGGCCACCCGTGGCTGTCGCGCGAGCGCATCCGCCGCCAGGCCGAGGCCTCGCAGGTCATCCGCGAAGAGCAGGCGCTGCAGCGCCGCCTGCGCTGGAAGCCGGAACCGGATACGGCCAGTGCGGAAATCGTGCCGCTGGTGCAGCGCCAGGGCGATTTCATGCCGGTGCACGGCAACGCCGTCGATCTGCTCACCGATTACGACGAATCGCTGCACACGCTCATCGCCGACATCGACCAGGCCGAAGACCGCGTGCACCTGCTGTACTACCTGATGTTCGACGATTCGGTGGGCGAGGCCATCGTCGAGGCGCTGCAGCGTGCCGCCGCCCGCGGCGTGCAGTGCAGGGTGCTGCTGGACGCGGTGGGCGCCAAGCGCGGCCTGCGCGCCTACCGCAAGCGCCTGCAGGCGCGCGATATCGAAGTGCGGGCGATGCTGCCCGGCGGGCTGCGCTGGCGCCGCAGCGGCCGCATGGACCTGCGCAACCATCGCAAGATTGCGGTGATCGACAACGAAGTGGGCTACATCGGTTCGCAGAACCTGGCACGGCCGGAGTTCGTGCCAGGCCATCCCAACCGCGAGCTGGTGGCGCGTGTGCGCGGCCCGGCGGTGGCACACCTGGAAGCCGTGTTCGCCAGCGACTGGTACATCGAGACCGGCCAGCGCCTGGACGTCATTGCCGACGTACCCGAGTGCAGCGACGATGTTGCCACCCAGCTGCTGCCCAGCGGGCCGGCCTATCCGTACAGCAACGCGCGTGATGCCGTCGCCGCACTGATCCATCTGGCCCGCCGGCGGCTGGTGATGGTCACCCCGTACTTCGTGCCGGACGAAGCGACCCTGAGCGCGCTGCGCATCGCCGCGCTGTCCGGGGTGCAGGTGCAGCTGATCCTGTCGGCCAGCAACAACCAGCGGCTGACCGCCTGGGCGCAGGAGGCCTACTACGACGAGCTGCTGCGCTGTGGCGTGCGCATTGCCCTGTACGAGCCGCAGTTCCTGCACGCCAAGCACATGAGCGTGGATGAAGACATCGCGGTGCTCGGCTCGATCAACATGGATATCCGCTCGTTCGCGCTGAATGCCGAGATCGGTCTGGTCTGCTACGACCGCGTGCTGGTGACGCAGCTGTGTGCCATTGAAGACGATTACCTGCGCCAGTCGCGCCAGCTCGATCTGCAGCAGTGGCGCAAGCGTCCTGCCTGGCGCCGCAGCCGCGAAGGCATCGCACGCCTGGCCGACGCGTTGATGTGAACCGGTGCGCCGGAGCTCGAGCGGTCTCGATCATTGCGCACGCGGCGGCACTCCGGCCCGTCATGGCCGATGGCCTACAATCGGCACATGACTGATTCACCGTGTAATGGCGAACTGGACCTGGCGATCATCGGTGGTGGTGCGGCCGGGGTGCTGGTGGCGATCCAGGTGCTGCGCCAGGCCCGGTCGCCACTGGCGCTGGCCATCTTCGAACCCGCCTCGCAGCTGGCCCAGGGCATCGCCTATGCCACGCCGTGGCCGGAGCACCTGCTGAATGTGCCGGCGGCGAAAATGAGTGCGTTCGCCGAGCAGCCGGCTGACTTCCTCGATTACCTGATGGCCGTCAACGCCTACCCGGGCGAGACGCGCGAGGTACTGGGCGAGCGTTATGTCGGCCGCCATCATTTCGCCGCGTACCTGCAGCAGCGTCTGCAGGAGGCGGTTGCGGCCAGCCCGGCGCAGCTGCAGGTGATCGCGCAGCCGGTGCGGGGCCTCGCTCCGGATGACTCCGGTTATCGCCTGCAGCTGGGCGATGGCCACACATGGCACGCCGCGCAGGGGGTGCTCGCCACCGGCAACAGCATGCGTCCGCTGCCGGTGGCCGGTGCCGATGGACTGCCTGCCGACACCGTGGTCGAAGCCTGGGACTACGACGGCGTGCGCGCGTTGGCAGGCGCGCACGCGCTGGCCATCGTCGGTTCCGGTCTGAGCATGGCTGATACGGTGCTGGCGCTGGTCGCGGCCGGTCACACCGGCCCGCTGCATGTGATTTCCCGTCACGGCCTGCTGCCGCTGCCGCACGCGCACGCGGGCCTGCCTGATTTCGACCCTGCCCCCCTGCTGCCGATGACGCTGCGCCAGCGCCTGCGCACGCTGCGCCGGCAGGTGCGCCGGGCCGAGGCGGATGGCCTGCCCTGGCAGGGCGTGATGGACCGCCTCCGTCCGCATGGACAGGCGCTGTGGTGCAGCCTCGACGAGGCCGACCAGCGGCGGTTCCTGCGCCATGTGGTGCGCTACTGGGATGTACATCGCCATCGCATCGCCGAAGAGGTCGATGCACAGTTGCGCGCATTGCAGGCCAGCGGTCAGCTGCGCGTGCATCGCGCACGCCTGGATCGGGTCTGGCGTGAGGGCGATGCGCTGCAGCTGTCGGGCCACGATGCGGCCGGACACCCGCAGCAGTGGACGATCGGGGGTGTGATCAACGCCACCGGTGTGGAGACCCGCGCCACCGCGTTGCGCAATCCGTTGCTGCAGCAGCTTCAGGCCGATGGCCTGGCCCGTCCCGGGCCGCATGGGCTGGGCCTGGACAGCACGGTGCCCGGCGACCGCGTGCGCAGCGCCGGCGGCCAGCCGCAGGCGCGGCTGGGCGTACTTGGCAGCCTGCGCATCGGCAGCCTGTGGGAAAGCCTGGCGGTGCCTGAACTGCGCCAGCAGGCGCAGGCACTGGCCACCCAGGTGGTCGCAGGAGCCGCGACGGCGATGCCGTAAAATGGGGGCATGGATGTCTCCCACCTGCTTGATGGCCTGAACCCGGCCCAGCGCGAAGCCGTCTCCGCTCCCCCCGGCCACCACCTGGTGCTGGCCGGTGCCGGTTCCGGCAAGACCCGCGTACTTACCCACCGCATCGCCTGGCTGCATGAAGTCGAAGGCGTGCCGACCCATGGCATCTTCGCGGTGACCTTCACCAACAAGGCCGCCGGCGAGATGCGCCACCGCATCGACGCACAGCTGCCGCATGGCAGCCGTGGCATGTGGATCGGTACCTTCCACGGCCTGGCCAACCGCCTGCTGCGCCTGCACTGGCAGGACGCGAAGCTGCCCGAAGGTTTCCAGGTGATGGATTCGGACGACCAGCTGCGGCTGGTCAAGCGTGTGGTGCAGGCGCTGGAGATCGACGACGGCAAGCATCCGCCCAAGCAGATCGCGTGGTGGATCAACGAACAGAAGGATGAAGGCCGCCGCCCGCAGCACATCCAGCCCGAGCCGCACGATGCGTGGCTGGAAACCATGCGCCAGGCCTACATCGAGTACCAGGCGCGCTGCGACCGTGCCGGCCTGGTCGACTTCGCCGAACTGCTGCTGCGCGCGCATGAGCTGCTGCGTGACAATCCCGGCCTGCTGGCGCACTACCGCGCCCGCTTCCGCGAGATCCTGGTGGACGAGTTCCAGGACACCAATGCCATCCAGTACGCCTTCGTGCGCGTGCTGGCCGGGGAGTCCGGCCATGTGTTCGTGGTCGGCGACGACGACCAGGCCATCTACGGCTGGCGCGGTGCCAAGGTGGAGAACGTGCAGGGCTTCCTGCGTGATTTCCCGGGCGCGCAGACCATCCGCCTGGAACAGAACTACCGCTCCACGGCCAACATCCTCGGTGCTGCCAACGCGGTGATCGCGCACAACCCCGATCGCATCGGCAAGCAGCTGTGGACCGACAGCGGTGACGGCGAGCCGATCGACCTGTACGCGGCGTACAACGAGATGGACGAGGCCCGCTACATCGTCGAACGTGCCCGCCAGTGGGTGCGCGATGGTGGCAGCTACACCGAAGTGGCCGTGCTCTACCGCAGCAATGCCCAGTCGCGCGCGCTGGAAGAAGCTCTGCTGAGCGAGCAGGTGCCGTACCGCGTGTACGGCGGCATGCGCTTCTTCGAACGCGCCGAGATCAAGGACGCGCTGGCCTACCTGCGCCTGCTCTCCAACCGCAACGACGATGCCGCCTTCGAGCGCGCGGTGAACACGCCGACCCGCGGCATCGGTGAACGCACCCTCGACGAAGTGCGGCGCGAGGCACGAGCGCAGGGCATTTCGCTGTGGGAAGCCACCATGCTGGTCACCCAGGGCAATGCGCTGGCCGCGCGTGCGCGCAACGCACTGGCGGGCTTCCTGGTGCTGGTCAACGAACTGCAGGCGCAGACCCGGGACATGACCCTGGCCGAGCGCGTGGACCACGTGCTCTCGCGCTCGCAGCTGCGTGAGCACTGGAGCAAGGAAAGCCGCAATTCGCTCGACTCCGAATCGCGCACCGACAACCTCGACGAACTGGTCTCGGTCGCCTCACGCTTCGTGCGGCGGGCCGATGACATCGAGGAAGTGGGCGAGGACATGGACGAGCTGGTGGCGTTCCTGGCCTACGCTGCGCTGGAGGCCGGCGAGGGCCAGGCGCAGGCCGGCGAGGACGGCGTGCAGCTGATGACCCTGCATTCGGCGAAGGGCCTGGAATTCCCCCTGGTGTTCCTGGCCGGCATGGAGGATGGCCTGTTCCCGAGCGCGCGTTCGCTGGAAGAAAGCGGCCGGCTGGAGGAAGAGCGGCGCCTGGCGTATGTGGGCATCACCCGGGCGCGGCAGAAGCTGGTGCTGTGCTACGCCGAATCACGCCGCATCCATGGCCAGGACAACTACAGCCTGCCTTCGCGATTCCTGCGTGAGATTCCACGCGGGCTGCTGCATGAAGTGCGGCCGAAGGTGCAGGTCTCGCGCCCCGCGTCGCTGGGCAGCAGCCGGGTGATGGGGCATGCCGCCATCGAGCTGCCGCCGATCAAGCTCGGCGCGCTGGTCAGCCATCCCAAGTTCGGCGAAGGCATGGTGACCGATTACGAAGGCAACGGCGCCCACGCCCGCGTGCAGGTCGAGTTCGCCGACGCCGGCAGCAAGTGGCTGGTGATGGCCTACGCCAACCTGACGGTGATCTGATTCCCGTCGAGGGGTCGCTGGGATACCTGTAGAGCCGAGCCCATGCTCGGCTGCTTCTGGTGGGAAAAGCAGCCGAGCATGGGCTTGGCTCTACAATAGGCGGCATCTCTTCCAGGAATGCCCCCATGACCGAGCCCACGCTGCATGTCACCGTGACCTTGAACGCCAGGCTGCAGCCTGAGCATCGCCACGAGCTGTTCGAGGATCCGCTGGACGCGCTGCTGCAGGCCGCCGAAGTGGGCGAAATCACCGGCGGCGGGACCGCCCTCTCCGATGACGGCGAGGTCGAGTACGGCGACATCGAGGTGGCGCTTCATGACGCGGCAGGTGTGCCGAAGTTGATCGATCTGCTGGAGCAGCTGGGCGCGCCGAAGGGGTCGAAGGTGCAGGGCGCCGGGGACGGCGACCGCGGTTTCGGCGTCACCGAAGGGCTGGGCATCTATCTGGATGGCCAGAACCTGCCGGACGAGGTCTACGAACAATGCGATTCCAACCATGTGTTCGAACAGCTGTCCGAACGCATCGATGGCCTGGGTGAGATCTGCAGCTGGTGGCAGGGCCCGACCGAGACCGCGCTGTACATGTACGGCCAGTCGTTCGAGGCGATGCGTGATGCGATCGCCGGGTTCGTGGCCAGCTACCCGCTGTGCCAGAACGCACGCGTGGTGCAGATCGCCTGAGAGGGCCACCTGTAGAGCCGAGCCCACGCTCGGCTCATCCATCCGGAGCCGAGCATGGGCTCGGCTCTACAGGCGCCGGATTGATCCTGCTCAAAGCGCCACGTGCACATCGGGTGTGCAATGGTGGCGTTCCCATCCGGCGGATTGCCACGGAGCCCCACCATGTACACGCGCATCCTGATCGCCACCGACGGGTCCGAGCTGGCCGACAAGGGCCTGGCCAAGGGCCTGGAGCTGGCCAAGGACCTCAACGCCGAGGTCGATATCGTCACCGTTTCCGAGCCGTGGGCCGTCGGCATGTACGACGCCATGGGCTGGAGCGTGGGCTACATGAACAGCCCCGAGTACAAGGCCGACCGCGAGGAAGGCGCGCAGAAGGTGCTGCAGCCGGCGCTGGCCAAGGCCGCCGAACAGGGCATTACCGCCAACCCGGTGCACGTACTGGACCGCTACGCGGCCGACGGCATCATCGAGACCGCTGCCGAGCGCAACAGCGACCTGATCGTGATGACCTCGCATGGCCGTCGTGGCGTGACCCGCGTGCTGCTGGGCAGCCAGACCGCCGAGGTGCTGGCACGCAGCACGCTTCCGGTGCTGGTCATCCGCTGAGGCACGTGTTCCCGGGGAGGGGACAACGACGCCGGCCGCAGGATGCGCGCCGGCGTCATCTTTTGTGCAGCCGGGCTCGCTGGGGTCGGATCCTGCGGAAAGGGATCCGACCCCTGTCACATCACCAGCTGTAGAGCTTCCAGTACACCGGCGAGACGCCGTCCTTGTCGGTGTCCATGCGGCCATCGCCGTTCTTGTCGTACATGTAGAACGGGGCACCCCGCGACGGCGTCACCTTGACCATGCGCAGCTGCCCGGCCACGCGGTACTCCTCGATGGTGTCGCCGTTGCTCATGGTGCGGCTGGAGACCTCGGCGCCCTTGACGTCGACCGGGGGCGCCCCGGCGCCACCCATGCTGGCGCAGCCGGCAAGCAGGAGCAGGGAGGCCAGCATCAGAGTCTTCATGGGCGGTGGTCCTTTGCCTGGAAAGAGATTCGATTATGCCCCATCGTCGGGCATGCGCCGTGTCGCCGCTGTGCAGGGACAGGCGCGTAGAATCGCTGCATGAGCAGATTAGTCCTGATCGACGGGTCCAGTTACCTGTACCGCGCGTTCCACGCGCTGCCGCCCCTGTCCAATGCACAGGGCGAGCCCACCGGCGCGCTGTTCGGCGTGGTCAACATGCTGCGCTCGACGCTGAAGGAGCGGCCGGCCTACGTCGCGTTCGTCGTCGATGCGCCCGGCAAGACCTTCCGTGATGACCTGTACGACCAGTACAAGGCCAACCGTCCCCCGATGCCCGACGAGCTGCGCAGCCAGGTCGAGCCGATGTGCCGCATCGTCGAAGCGCTGGGCATCAGCATCCTGCGCGTTCCGGGCGTGGAAGCCGACGATGTGATCGGCACGCTGGCCCTGCAGGGCCAGGCGCAGGACCTGAAGGTGACGATCTCCACCGGCGACAAGGACTTCGCCCAGCTGGTGCGGCCGGGCATCGAACTGGTCAACACCATGACCGGCAGCCGCATGGATTCGGACGCGGCGGTGATGGAGAAGTTCGGTGTGCGCGCCGACCAGATCGTCGACCTGCTGGCGTTGATGGGCGACAGCGTCGACAACGTGCCGGGCGTGGAAAAGTGCGGGCCGAAGACCGCCGCCAAGTGGCTGGCCGAGTACCAGCACCTGGAGGGCGTGATGGCCGCCGCGCCGTCCATGAAGGGCAAGATCGGCGAGAACCTGCGTGCGGCGCTGGAGCGCCTGCCGCTGAACCGCGAGCTGGTGACGATCCGCACCGACGTCGCGCTGGAGGCCACCCCGACCACGCTGGCGCTGCGCGAACAGGACGTTCCGGCGCTGACCGAGCTGTACACGCGCTACGGTTTCACCCAGGCCCTGAAGGAACTGGGGGCGCCGCTGCCGGCACCGGCCGTGGCCAGCGAGGCGGCACCGAGCCTGCGTGGCACGGCGGCCGGCTTCGCCCGTGGCAGTGCGGAGGCACCGGCCGAGGGCACGCTGGATCCGGCGCTGGCCGCGCCAGGTGAATACGAGACCGTGCTTACCAGCGGACAGCTGCAGGCCTGGGTGGAGCGGCTGCAGCAGGCTGACCTGATCAGCTTCGATACCGAAACCGATGCGCTGGATGCGATGCGCGCGCGCCTGGTCGGTGTCAGCCTGGCGGTCGAGCCGGGCAAGGCGGCCTACATCCCGGTGGGCCATGACTACCCCGGCGCACCGGCGCAGCTGCCGCTGCAGCAGGTGCTGGACGCGTTGCGCCCGGTACTGCAGGACCCGGCAAGGAAGAAGCTGGGCCAGCACGGCAAGTACGACCTGCATGTGCTGCGGCGCCATGGTGTCGAGGTGCAGGGTTACCACGACGACACCATGCTTGAGAGCTTCGTGCTCAATTCCACCGCCACCCGCCACGACATGGATTCGCTGGCCCTGCGTTACCTGGGCTACACCACCATCAAGTTCGAGGACGTGGCCGGCAAGGGCGCCAAGCAGATTCCGTTCTCGCAGGTGGGCATCGACGAGGCCAGCCGCTATGCGGCCGAGGACGCCGACATCACCCTGCGCCTGCACCGCGCGCTGCAACCGCAGCTGCTGGCCGAACCGGCCCTGGACAGCGTGTACCGCGACATCGAGATGCCACTGGTGCCGGTACTGGCCAGCATCGAGGCCAACGGTGTGCGCATCGATGCCGACGAGCTGCGCCGGCAGAGCCAGGACCTGTCTTCGCGCATGCTGGCCGCGCAGCAGAAGGCCACCGAGCTGGCCGGGCGCAGTTTCAACCTGGATTCGCCGAAGCAGCTGCAGGCCGTGCTGTTCGACGAGCTGAAGCTGCCGGCGGTGGTGAAGACGCCGAAGGGCCAGCCCAGCACCAATGAAGAGGCGCTGGAGGCGATCGCCGACCAGCATGAGCTGCCGCGGGTGATCCTCGATTACCGTGGCCTGGCCAAGCTGCGCAGCACCTATACCGACAAGCTGCCGGAGATGGTCAACCCGGATACCGGCAGGGTGCACACCAGCTACCACCAGTCCGGCGCTGCCACCGGCCGCCTGTCCTCCTCGGACCCGAACCTGCAGAACATCCCGATCCGCACCGAAGATGGCCGCCGCATCCGCCGCGCCTTCGTCGCACCGGAAGGCTGCCAGCTGCTGGCAGCCGACTATTCGCAGATCGAACTGCGGATCATGGCCCACCTGTCCGAAGACCCGGGCCTGGTGCGCGCCTTCGAGCAGGGCGCCGACGTGCACCGCGCCACCGCCGCAGAAGTGTTCGGCCGCACCCTGGACGAGGTGACGCCGAACGAGCGCCGCGCGGCCAAGGCGATCAATTTCGGCCTGATGTACGGCATGAGTGCCTTCGGCCTGGCCCGCAACCTCGGCATCGACCGGGGCCAGGCGCAGGATTATGTGGCGTTGTACTTCAGCCGTTACCCGGGCGTGCGTGACTTCATGGAGCGGATGCGCCAGCAGGCCCGTGACCAGGGCTATGTGGAAACGCTGTTCGGCCGCCGCCTGTATCTGAACGATATCCATGCACGCAACCAGGGCCTGCGTGCCGGTGCTGAACGCGCGGCGATCAACGCGCCGATGCAGGGCACGGCTGCCGACATCATCAAGCGTGCGATGGTGGATGTTGACCGCTGGCTGCGCGACAGCGGGGCGCCGGCGCGGATGATCCTGCAGGTGCACGATGAACTGGTGTTCGAAACCGAGACTGCGTTTGTCGAGGAGCTGCGGGAAAATGTGGTGCAGCGTATGTCGCAATCGGCACAGTTGCGCGTTCCTTTGGTGGTCGACACCGGCGTAGGCAAGAACTGGGACGAGGCACACTGAGTCGCTTTCGGTCCTGAAACGACGTGAATTTGTTCATCTGGCCACAGTTTCTGACTCGGCCATGAATACTCGCCCCATCGCGGTTCATTAAATTGGCTCCCTTCACGAACCGTTAGTGTTCGGAGTGGTTCTATAGCTCTCGACAGGCGCAATGCCTGTTGTGGATCTCTCCCATCCCCTGGAGCAGATCTCGGAACGGGGACTCCTCCCCAAGTGCCCGTTCCCCGGCCCCGTTGACCTCCCCCTGGTCAGCGGGGCTTTTTATTTGCGCCGCCGGCAGGCTGCCGGCTGCTAGGCTGGGCCACCGCCCAGCAGGGGAGCCCGCAATGCACGATCTGTTCGCACTGGCGATGCCGTGGTGGGAGTTCATCCTGCGCGCGGTGGTGGTCTACACCGTCGTGCTGGGCCTGGTGCGCCTCAGCGGCAAGCGCGCGCTGGGGCAGATCACCCCGTTCGACGTGCTGCTGATCGTGCTGCTGGGCAACGCGGTGCAGAACGCGCTGCTGGGCCAGGACACGTCCCTGGGCGGTGGCCTGCTGCTCGCCGCGACCCTGATCCTGCTCAACTACGGCGTGGGCTGGGTGACCACCCGCAACCGCCGCCTGGAGCGCCTGATCGAGGGGGAACCGGTGGTGATCGCCCGTGACGGCACCCTGTTGCGGGATGTTCTGCGCCGCGAACTGATCAGCCGGGCCGATTTCGATGCCGCCATGCGCCAGCAGGGCTGCCTGCGCATCGATGATGTGCAGGTGGCGCTGCTGGAAACCACCGGCCACATCACGATCATCGCCCGGCACACGGACGCGTAGGGCCGGCGGCATGCGTGCGGGGACGGCCACGCCGCCCCGCGAGATGCCTTAGAGCCAGTCGCGCGGGACCAGGTAATCGGCCAGCCGGGCTTCCGGACTGCCCGCCTCGGGGGTGAAGCCGTATTCCCAGCGCACCCGCGGCGGCAGGCTCATCAGGATGCTTTCGCTGCGGCCGCCGCTCTGCAGGCCGAACAGCGTGCCGCGGTCGTAGACCAGGTTGAATTCCACATAGCGGCCCCGCCGGTACAGCTGGAATTCGCGCTCGCGCTCGCCATGGGCGATGTCCTTGCGCTGCTGCACGATCGGCAGATAGGCATCGAGGAAGCCGTCGCCGACCGCCCGCAGGTAATCGAAGTCGCGTTCGAAATCGCCGTGCAGATCGTCGAAGAACAGGCCGCCGATGCCGCGCGTTTCGTTGCGGTGGCGCAGGAAGAAGTACTCGTCGCACCAGCGCTTGTGCGCGCTGTAGCGCTCTTCACCGAACGGCGCGCACAGGTCGTGGGCGACCTGATGCCAATGGCGCACGTCCTCGTCGAAGGGATAGAAGGGGGTCAGATCGAAACCCCCCCCGAACCAGCTGGCCACCACTTCGCCGTCGCGCTGCGCCTGGAAGAAGCGCACGTTGGCATGGGTGGTGGGCACATAGGGGTTGAGCGGGTGGAACACCAGCGATACGCCGGTGGCGCGCCAGGATGCACCGGCCAGCTCCGGGCGGTTGGCCGAGGCCGACGGCGGCAGGCGGCTGCCGGAGACATCCGAGAAGCCGATTCCGGCCTGTTCGAACACCGCGCCGTCGCGCAGCACGCGGGTACGGCCACCCCCGCCTTCAGCGCGCTGCCACAGGTCTTCCTGGAAGCGGGCCTGGCCGTCGGCCGCTTCGATCGCCGCACAGATGCGGTCCTGCAGGTCGGTCAGGTAGGCGCGCACGCGCTCGAATTCGTTCATGACGCGTACTTTACCGCAGGGCCTGCCGCACGCCGCGGGTGAGGGCAGGTCAGTGGAAGCAGGAGCGGATATCCGGCCGCAGCAGGCGCCAGGCCAGCCAGCCCTGCGCGATGAGCAGGGCGAATGCGCCGCCGAACAAGGTCAGCGACATGAGGATGTGTTGGGTTCGCGCTTCGCGCAGTGTGTCTGGATCGACGATACGCCCGATGACGTCGGCGAGGACGCTGTCCAGCCACCCGGCGACGGCGAAGTTTGCCAGGGCCGAGAGCCACAGCAATGCCACGTAGCTCCACAGCCCCCAGCGACGTCGCCGGGCAAATCCCCAGCTGGAAAGCACGGCGGGGATCGCTGACAGCATCAGCCACAGGGTAGCGTCCACCGGCTTGCGCAGTATCCACAGCACGCTTGGCGGGAACTGCTGTTCAGTGGCCGACAGCAGCATCCACCGCCAGAACGGGCCGCCGGACAGCTGCCAGACCACCAGCGCCTGAATCGCCATGGCCACCACGAACGCTGCGCAGATCAGCAGCGACGCCAGGCCGAGCGGCCGCACGAAATCCTCCGGGTTGAGCGGCGTGGCAGGGCGGTGCCGGGGCGGTTGAAGCGACATCCGATGTCCTTGGCTGCAGTGGCGTCTTCAGCGGGTCGCCACCCGGGTGGCAACGGCCGGCAGGATATGGTGTTCGCTCAAGGGTGCCAAGCGCAGGCCATGGGGCGGGCGCAGCGGCACCCACGCCAGCTCGGCGATTTCCGCGCGTGCCTGCGGCGTGCCCTGTACCTGCACCCACCAGGCCTCGGCCTGTACGCGATGACCAGGCTCGTTCACCGCCCAGTCCTGGAAATGGCCCAGCGCCACGGTCGGGCCGGCGAGCAGGCGCACACCCAGCTCCTCGTCCAGTTCGCGGGCCAGCGTCTGCAGTGGCGTTTCGCCCGGTTCGGGCTTGCCTCCGGGCTGGATGAAGCGGTCGGCGCCGTGCTTGCGTACCACCAGCGCCCGGCCGTGGTCGTCGACGATGACCGCGGCCACGATGTGGATCGTGGCCGCGGCACTGCTCACTTCAGGTTCTGCTCGAACAGCTTGAGGATGCGCTTGTACTGATCCAGCCAGGAGTCGGCGCGGACGTAGCCGTGGCGCTCCAGCGGGTACGGGGCGATCGACCAGTTGTCCTTGTGCAGCTCGATCAGGCGCTGGGTCAGGTTCACCGAGTCCTGGAAGAACACGTTGTCATCCATCATGCCGTGCGCGATCAGCAGGTTGTCCTGCAGGTTCTGCGCGTACTCGATCGGCGAGGACACCCGGTACGCCTCCGGATCGATGTCCGGCGTGTTGAGGATGTTGCTGGTATAGGCGTGGTTGTAGTTGTGCCAGTCCACCACCGGGCGCAGCGCGGCACCGGCCTTGAAGGTGCCCGGTGCGCGGAACAGCGCCATGAAGGTCATGAAGCCGCCGTAGGAGCCACCGTAGATGCCGGCGTGGTCACGGTCGCCCTGCTGGGTGTCCACCAGCCAGTCCAGGCCGTCCTTGTAGTCTTCCAGTTCCGGGTGGCCCATGTTGCGGTAGACGGCCGTGCGCCAGTCGCGGCCGTAGCCCTCGCTGCCGCGGTAGTCCATGTCCAGCACGATGTAGCCCTTCTGCACCAGCAGGTTGTGGAACATCTGCTCGCGGAAGTAGGCCGGATAGCGCTGGTGCACGTTCTGCAGGTAGCCGGCACCGTGGACGAACATCACGATCGGGTACTTCCTGCCCGGTTCCTTGTGCTCGGGTTCGTAGTACTTGGCCCAGACCACGCCGGCGCCATGCCTGGACGGTACCGCCACCAGCTTCGGCTGGATCCACTGGCGCGCCTTGAAGTCGGCGCTGCGGGTATCGGTCAGCACGCGGGCCTGGCCGCCCGCGCTGGGCAGCACCGCCAGCTGCGGTGGCAGGTAGGCACCGGAGTAGCGCACCAGCAGCTGCTGGCCATCCGGCGACAGCGAGAAGTCTTCCACGCCGTTGAGGCTGGTCAGCTCGCGGACCTGACGGCTGCCGGTGTCGACCGCGCAGACTTCGTAATCGTGCGGGGCCTGCTGGTTGCACAGGAAGTAGAAGCCCTTGCCGTCGGCCGACAGCACGGGCGCGGAGGTCTCCCACTTGCCGCTGGTCAGCGCCTGCGGCCGGGCAGTGCCGGCCTGGGTGTACAGGTGCGAGAAGCCCGATTCCTCGGACAGCAGCCACAGCGTGCGGCCATCGGCCATCCAGCCGAAATCGTTGAAGCCCCAGTTGATCCACGCGTTGTCGGTCAGCCGGTGGCGGTTCTGCACGCGGCCGTCGCTGCCGATGCTGACGATCCAGCGGTCCTTGTTGTCGTTGGCGCGCAGCATCACCGCCGCCTGCTGGCCATCGGCGCTCCAGCGCATGCCGCCGCCCATGAAGTCGCTCATCACCTGCACGCTGCGTTCGCCCTTCAGCGCCTCCTTGCCGGCCTTGCGGCGCAGGTCGGCCAGCGGGTCGGTGGCGATGCCCGGCAGGCCGGACAGCGACAGCTTCTGCGCCTTGCCGCTGCGCACGTCCACGTACCACAGGGTGTGCGGCTCGTTGCCATTGCGACCGACGCGGGTGCGGGTGTCCTCGGTTTCCTCGTAACCGGATTCGGTCACGTACAGCGGCATCTTGCTGGTGCGGCCCTCGTCGAAGTCCTTCGGCGTGGTCACCACGATCAGGTGGCCCAGGTCCGGCGACAGCACGCTGTCGGCGATCTCCACGTCGGCGCCCAGGTATACCGGGCCCGGCGCGCGGGTCGGGTCGGCCTGGCGCCAGCGCTGGTCCTGGTCCTTCAATGCCTCGCGCTGCTCGCGGTCGCGACGCAGGGTTTCCAGGGTACGCAGCTGCTGGTCGCGCAGCAGGTCGTCCTTGGGCGCGCTGTTGGGGTCCTTGTCGGCCTTCAGGCTGGCAACCTGCTGCACGCCGCCGGCAGCGGTCCAGTGGAACCAGTTCTGGCCCACCCGCCAGATCACGCCG
The DNA here is from genome assembly GCF_039674705.1 of Stenotrophomonas sp. TWI169. NCBI lineage: Bacteria > Pseudomonadati > Pseudomonadota > Gammaproteobacteria > Lysobacterales > Lysobacteraceae > Stenotrophomonas > Stenotrophomonas sp. TWI169. Next base: position 65,261 of record NZ_JBDJOB010000004.1, read on the forward strand.
TTGTCGGCAGCGAAGTTCACCCCGCTGGCGCGCTCGTTGCTGCGCGTGAGCTGGGTGAGCGCGCCGCTGCGCAGGTCGCGCACGAACACGTCGCCGTTGCGGACGAAGGCGCTGCGGGTGCGGGTGCGGTCGTAGACCGGATCGGCCACGTCCAGGGTGCCGCGCTGGTCGTCTGCCACCTGGGCCGCAACACCACCGGCCACGGGCTGGCGGAAGGTGTCGCGCACCGGGCTGCCGTTGCGCTTGAGCTGGTACTCGACCTGCTGGCTGTTCCACGACCACCAGGCCTTCTCGACCGGCGGACCGATCCAGTCCGGATCCGCCATGGCCTGTTCGATGGTGATCGGCGTCGGCGCGGCATGGGCGGCCGGTGCGGCCAGCACGGCCGACAGCAGGAGGGACAGGGGCAGCACTCGGGACATGGGCGGACGGCACCAGAAAAGGAAACCGGGCAAGGGTAGCAGCCGTTCGCGCCGCAGGAGGGGGCCACAGGTCATGGCAGCGGGATCGGCAAAGCGGTGCAACCGGTGCCCGCCATCGCGCATCCATTCTCCTGAACCCGCATCATTCACCGCACAGGAGCACGACCATGCAGGAACTCATCCCGATCACCCTCTTCATCTGCATCGCCTACGCCATCCACGCCATCGCCGATGCGCGCGCGCGCAGCAAGCTGGTCGCACCGCACGTGCCCGAGGAGGTGATCCGCTCCCTGGCCGTGCTGGAGGAAGAGCGCCGCCGCCAGGGCGCGCTGCGCTGGGGCATCAGCCTGGTGTGCCTGGCCCTGGCCATGGGCCTGCTGGAAGTCCTGGGCGCCCGCGACCTCACCTTTGGCGCCGCTGCCGCCCTGGTGGGCAGTGCCGGCCTGGGCCAGCTGCTGGCCTGGCACTTCACCCGCCCCGCCGTGCGCAAGAGCTGAGCGCCGGCATGCCACACGCCCCGGGGGAGCGGTGCGCATGAGCCTGCTGGGCGAAGCCCTGTCCGCCCTGCGCGGCCGCCGCCGGCAGGACGCCGCGGCGGCCGCGGTCATCGAAGATGATGCGGCGCTGGTGCGGGCCATCATCGATGGCTCGCAACCGGCGTTCGCGCAGCTGGTGCAGGCCCATCAGCGCACGTGCGCGCATGTGATCGGTCGCATGGTGGGTGACCGCGATCAGGTCGCTGACCTGCTGCAGGAGACCTTCCTGGCGGTGTTCCGGCAACTGCACCGGTTCCGCTTCGAATCCTCGCTGCGGACCTGGATCTCACGGGTGGCCTACACCACCGCATTGCAGCACCTGCGTCGCCGGCGCCTGGAAGCGCAGTGGATGGTGGCGGTGGAGGTACCGGAGGATCTGGGCATCGGTGACGAGGGACCGGGCCCGGCCGAACTCAGCCAAGCGCTGCAGGCCGGCCGCCAGCTGGGTGCGGCGCTGGAGCGGTTGAGCCCGCCGCAGCGCCTGATCGTCGGCCTGCACTACCTGGAGGATTTCGACCTGGCAGAGATCGAGCAGGTGACCGGTCTTGCGCGCGGTACCATCAAAAGCCACCTGCACCGCGCGCGTCTGCTCCTGAAGCAGGAACTGACGCGGCATGCCACCGCCGGAGAACTGCTGTGAATCCACCGACCGATCCCCGCGATGCCGACGAGCGCGCGCTGGCGCAGGCGTTGCGTGAACAGGCACGGCAGGAACAGACCCCGGACGTGAGCGAGGCGTTGCAGACGCGTATTGCCAGTGAGTCGCGCGACAGTGGCGTGGGCTATGTGGTGGTGCAGGTGCTGCTGGTGGGCGCGCTGCTGGCGGCCGGTGCCTGGTACTTCTGGCCTTGAGGCTCTCGCCGGGCATGGCCCGGCGCTACCTGGGGATCAATGGGTAGCGCAGGGCCATTCCCGGCGGATCGGCGGATCAATGGGTAGCGCCGGGCCATGCCCGGCGGATCGGCGGATCAATGAGTAGCGCCGGGCCATGCCCGGCGGATCGGCGCCGGCAGGTCATGGGGCGCGGCCATGCCCGGCGGCTTCCCCTGCGACAGAGTGAAGCAGCGCGTCACCCGGTCGCATCCCGGCGTAACGAAATATTCCTAAAGTGGTCCGGTATCCCACCGGTCGCAGGCAGGAGGCGTCCCTTGGACGCGTTGTTGTTGTCCCGGATCCAGTTCGGATTCGTCATCAGTTTCCATGTGCTGTTCCCGGCCTTCACCATTGGCACGGCCAGCTGGCTGGCCTTCGTCGAATGGCGCTGGCTGCGTACCCGTCTCCCGGTCTGGCGGGAGCTGTACTTCTTCTGGCAGAAGATCTTCGCCGTATCGTTCGGCATGGGCGTGGTCAGCGGCATCGTCATGGCCTTCCAGTTCGGCACCCACTGGCCGCGCCTGAGCGAGGTGGCCGGTACCGTCATCGGCCCGCTGCTGACCTACGAGGTGCTGACCGCGTTCTTCCTGGAAGCCAGCTTCCTGGGCGTGATGATGTTCGGCTGGGGCCGGGTTTCGCCGCGCCTGCATTTCCTGTCCACCTGCATGGTGGCGCTGGGCACGCTGTTCTCCACGTTCTGGATCCTGTCGTCCAACAGCTGGCTGCACACCCCGGCCGGCTACGAGATGGTCAATGGCATCGTGCATCCGGTGGACTGGTGGCAGGTGGTGTTCAACCCGTCGTTCCCGTACCGGCTGGCGCACATGGCGCTGGGCTCGTTCATCACCACCTGCTTCGTGATCGGCGGCGTGGGTGCGTGGTACCTGCGCAGGGGAACGCACGTGGAGGCGGGCCGACGCATGCTGATCGCGGCCGTGGCGTTTGCCGCGCTGACCGTGCCGGTGCAGATCTTCGTCGGCGACATGCATGGCCTGAACACCCTCAAGCACCAGCCGATGAAGATCGCGGCGGTGGAAGCGCACTGGCATGAATCCGGCGAAGGCGAGGGCGTGCCGCTGGTGGTATTCGCGCTGCCCAACGAAAAGGACGAGCGCAACGACTTCGAAGTCGCCATTCCGAAGCTGGGCAGCGTGATCCTGACCCATTCGCTGGACGGCACCTTCGATCCGCTGACTTCGGTACCGGCCAGTGAACGGCCACCGGTGACGCCGGTGTTCTTCGCCTTCCGCATCATGGTTGGACTGGGCACGCTGATGCTGCTGCTGGCATGGGTGTCGGCGTTCCAGCTGTGGCGGAGGAAGCTGCTGGATTCGCCGTGGCTGCTGCGCGGCTGGAACTGGATGTTGCCGAGCGGCTTCATCGCGCTGCTCTCCGGCTGGTTCGTCACCGAGATGGGGCGGCAGCCGTGGGTGGTCTACGGCGTGCTGCGTACTGCCGATGCGGTCGGCCCGCAGAGCGCATGGATGACCGCGCTGTCGCTGGGGGTCTACGTCGTCGGCTACGCCTTCGTCTTCGGCTGGGGCATCTGGTACCTGGTGAAGATCCTGCGCCATGGACCGCAGCCCCACGACCAGGGGCCCTCGCTGGACCACGGCAGCCACACCCCGGCACGGCCGCTGTCCGCCGCCGACGAACCGCTGGAGGAGCGCTGACATGGACCTGGTGACCTGGCTGCCGGTGGCGTGGTTCGCGGTGATCGGCTTCGGCGTACTGATGTACGTGGTGCTGGACGGGTTCGTGCTGGGCATCGGCATCCTTGCGCCGTTCGCCGAGGACGAGGAGCAGCTCGACCTGATGATGAACACGGCTGCGCCCATCTGGGACGGCAACGAGACGTGGCTGGTGCTGGGCGGCGCCGGCCTGCTGGCGGCGTTCCCCAAGGCCTATGCAGTGCTGTTGTCGGCGCTGTATCTGCCGGTGCTGCTGCTGGTGGTGGCACTGGTGTTCCGCGGCGTGGCCTTCGAATTCCGTTTCAAGGCGCATCGCTCGCGGAGGCTGTGGAGCGTGGCGTTCGCGCTCGGCTCGCTGCTGGCCACGTTCGCCCAGGGCGTGATCCTGGGCGCGCTGGTGCAGGGGCTGCCCCTGGTGGACGGGGTCTACCACGGCGGTGCGTTTGCCTGGTTCAGCCCGTTTGCGATGCTCACCGGCGCGGCGCTGGTCGCCGGTTACGCATTGCTGGGCAGCACCTGGCTGATCCTGAAGACGGAAGGGCGCGTGCAGGCGCTGGCGCGGCAGCTGACACGGCCGCTGGTGGTGGCGGTGATCGCAGCGATGGGCCTGGTCAGCAGCTGGCTGCCGTTCCTGGACTCGCGGTTGATGGCGCGCTGGTTCAGTGACGGCAACTTCTGGTGGCTGTCACCGGTGCCGTTGCTGACCCTGGCGGTGGCCGCTGCGTTGTGGCGCAGCGCCACGCATCCACGCCGCGACCTGCCGCCGTTCCTGCTCAGCCTGGCGCTGTTCATTCTCGGCTTCCTGGGCCTGGTGCTGGGCATGTGGCCGTACCTGCTGCCGCCCTCGATGACGTTGTGGCAGGCAGCCGCACCGGCGTCCTCGCTCGGCTTCACCCTGGTCGGGCTGGTCATTCTGCTGCCGGTCATCCTCGGCTATACGGCGTGGTCGTACCGGGTATTCCGCGGCAAAGTGCAGGCCGGAGCCGGTTACCACTGAGCAATGGCGTGCGGGGCCACAGGTGCCGGCCCCGTGTTGTGCAATGTGAAACCTGCACACCCTGCGCAGGACGTGCTAGCGTGCGCTCCTTTCCGGCCGCCAGGGGGGCAGCCGGCGACGTCCTGGACGGACGCACGGCTGCAGGGACGGGGGGCCGCCGCGCGTCGCCATAATGGCTCGTGCCATCGTTCTCCTGATGAAGCACCATCGCTAGATGATCGAATTCTCCATCGTCGACTGGGCTGCCTGGGCACCTGGCCTGAGCGAGCGCAGCCAGTGGCTGAGCTGGGCTGACGCACCCTTCCTGCCACAGGGCGAGGGCACGCCGGCGCTGTCCGAGGTGCCCGCGATGCAGCGCCGCCGCATCGAGCGGCTGGGGCGGATGGCGATCCAGACGGCCTGCTGGTGCGAGGATGGCCAAGGGGCCGACAGCCAGGTACCGCTGGTGTTTGCCAGCCGCCATGGTGATGTAGCGCGCTCGATGGACCTGCTCGGGGCGCTGGTGAACGAGCAGCCCCTGTCGCCCACCGGATTCGGCCTGTCGGTCCATAACGCGATCGCTGCGCTGTACTCGATCGCTCGTGGCCATCGCGGCAACTATCTGGCGCTGGCTGCCGGCCAGGCGACGGTGGAGGCCGCCTGCCTGGAGGCCGCCGGTCTGCTGGCCGATGGCGCCCGCGAAGTGCGGGTGGTGGTCTACGAGTCGCCGTTGCCCGAAGTTTACGCGACGTTCGCCGACGAACCCGACCCGTTCTTCGCTTGGTGCTGGCGTGTGGTGGCGCCGACACAGGCGCTGCCGACGCTGTCGCTGCAGTGGGATGGCGCGCCGGCCCCGGTTACCGCCGCGCCCGGCCTGTTGCCGCACGCGTTGGACCTGCACCGCTTCCTGCTCGCGGGCGCGCCGGCGCTGGAACACGTTGCCAATGGCCAGCGCTGGCGCTGGAGCCGCCGTGGCTGAGGCGCTGCGCCGCCTCGATCTTGCCTGGCGGGTGGTGGGCACCGGCCTGAGTTTTGCTGCGTTCGGCATCGGCGGACTGCTGCTGGGCGCCGTGGTGATGCCGGTCCTGCTGCTGATGCGTGATCCGGTGGCCCGCCGCCGTCGCGCCCGCCGCGTGGTGCAGGTGGCGTTCGCCAGCCACCTGCGGCTGATGCGCGGGCTCGGGGTGATGACCTATGAGATCGAAGGGCGCGAGCGCCTGCAGAGCGACGGCCTGCTGGTCCTGGCCAACCACCCCACCCTGATCGACGTGGTCTGCCTGGTCTCGCTGCTGCCCAATGCCGACTGCGTGGTCAAACGGGCGGTGGCCCGCAACCCGTTCATGCGGGGCCCGGTCCGGGCCGCCGGCTACATTTCCAATGACGACGGGGCCGGCCTGGTCGATGACTGCGTGGCCGCGGTACGGGCCGGCGGCAGCCTCGTCATCTTCCCGGAAGGGACCCGCAGCGTGCCCGGCCAGTCGCCGAGGCTTCAGCGTGGGGCCGCCAATATCGCCGTCCGCGGCCGGCTGGACATCACGCCGGTGCGGATCACCTGTACCCCGCCAACCCTGAGCAAAGGGCAGAAATGGTATCGTGTGCCCTCACGTCGCTTTCACGTTCGGCTGCAGATCGGCGAAGATATCCCGATCGCGCCATTCCTGGCCGAAGACGACGCGCCAAGGGGGGATGCCTTGGCAGCACGCCGCGTCACCGAGCACCTTTCTCGTTATTTCGACCTGTCTGGAGATTCGACCCGTGCAAGCACTTGAGCACGAGATCAAGGAATTGATCATTTCCTCGCTTTCACTGGAGGACATCACGCCGGAGGACATCGATCCGACCGCGCCGCTGTTCGTCGAGGGCCTGGGCCTGGATTCGATCGACGCTCTGGAACTGGGCCTGGCGCTGCAGAAGAAGTACGGTGTGAGCCTGTCGTCCGACTCGGAAGAGACCCGGCGCCATTTCTCCAGCGTGCGCGCGCTCGGCGAGTTCGTCGCCGCCCGCCAGTCGTAACGGCGCCAGGAGCTGCCATGACCAAGAATGAACTGTTCGAACGCATCGTCAACATCCTGACCGACAGCTTCGAGATCGAACCGGCCCGGATCACCCCCGAGGCCCGTCTCTATGACGACCTGGACATCGACAGCATCGATGCGGTCGACCTGATCGTGCAGCTCAAGCCGCTGCTCGGCCGCAACCTGCAGCCGGAAGCGTTCAAGGCCGTGCGCACCGTGCAGGACATCGTGGATGTCGTGCACCGGCTGCTGCCGGACCAGGCAGCAGCCTGACCGCAGCGCGGGCGGCTCCGCCTTGGCACGCGCGCGTACGGTCGTGGTGGCGGCGATTTCGCTGGCCTACCCGCTGCTCGTCTACCTGGCGATGGGCCGCTTCGAGCCGCGCTGGCTGGCACTGCTGCTGTTCACCCTGGCATTGCTGCGTGCCCTGAGCACGCGCCAGCCGCTGTGGTGGGCTGCTGCAGCCGGTACCGGACTGCTGGCGGTGCTGGCCACCGTGCTCAACCAGGCGCTGCCGCTGAAGCTGTACCCAGCGCTGGTGAACGTGGTGATGCTGTGCGTGTTCGCCATCAGCCTGCGGTTCGGGCCGCCGCTGGTGGAGCGCCTGGCGCGGCTGCAGGAGCCGGACCTGCCACCGTTCGCGGTGGCCTATACCCGCCGCGTCACCCAGGTGTGGTGCGGCTTCTTCGTTCTCAACGGCAGTCTGGCCCTGCTCACCGCGCTGTACGCATCGGATCGGGTCTGGATGCTCTACAACGGATTGTTGGCGTACGTGATGATGGGCGTATTGTTCGCAGGCGAATGGCTGGTGCGGCGACGGGTGAAGGCGGCGCACGCCCATGGCTGAGTGGATTGCCCTGGACCGGCTGCTGCGGGATGCGCGGCCGCAGCGTGCTGTCGGCATCCGCGATGGCGAAGTGGTCGACCATCAGCAATTCCGTCAGCGCGTACTGGCCTGGCGTACGGCGTTTGCCGCCACTGACGGCCGTGACTGGGCGCTGTACTTCGATGATGCCGTGTCGTTCGCCGAGGCGCTGTTCGGTGCCTGGCACGCCGGCAAGCGGGTGTTCCTGGCCGCCGACAACCTGCCCGCCACGCTGCAGGCCCTGCAGCCGCAGGTGAGCGGTTTTGCCGGTGACGTTTCCCGTGATTACCGGCCACTGATGATGGCGGCCGCCGGTGCGCAGGTCGAGCTGGATGCGTTGGACGAGCATGCCTGCGAGCTGTGCGTGTTCACGTCGGGCAGCACCGGCGAACCCACTGCGATCGACAAGCGCCTGGACCAGCTGGCGCGCGAGGTCGATGCGTTGCAGGCCGCGTTCGGCGCACAGCTGGAAGGCGCGCAGGTGCATGGCACGGTGTCGCACCAGCACATCTACGGCCTGCTGTTCCGCGTGCTGTGGCCGCTGGCCGCCGGTCGCCTGATCCATCCGCGGCGGTTCTTCCATGAGGATCTGGTCGCTGCGCTGGCGGGCACGCAGACGGTGCTGGTGGCGACCCCGGCGCACCTCAAGCGCCTGCCTGCGCAGCTGGATTGGGCCAGCCTGCAGGGCCACCTGCGCGCTGTGTTCTCCTCTGGCGGCCCGCTGCCGGAAGAGGCAGCGCGGCAGGTGCGGCAATGGATGGCAGTCGCACCGACCGAGGTCTACGGCAGCAGCGAGACCGGCGGCATCGCCTGGCGTCGCTGGGATACCGATCTTCCGCCCTGGCAGCCGCTTCCGGGGGTGCAGTGGAGAATCGAGGGAGGCTGCCTGGCGGTGGCTTCACCCCATCTGCAGAGCCGCGACTGGTGGTGCACGCAGGATCGGGTGGAAGCGCTGGCCGAGGGGTGCTTCCGCCTGCTCGGCCGCGCCGACCGCATCGTCAAGATCGAAGAGCGCCGCGTTTCGCTCGATGCGCTGGAACGTGCGTTGCGCGACGACGCGGACGTCGATGACGTGCGCGTGCTGGTGCTGCCCGGCCAGCGCGAGCAGCTGGCGGCCGTGGTGGTGCCGGCCGATGCGGCACTGCTTGATGCCGATGATGCCGCGCGCCGCGCGCTGGGCCAGCGGCTGGCCGCGCGCCTTGCACGGAGCCATGACGCCGTGACCCGTCCGCGCCGCTGGCGGCTGGTACCCACGCTGCCGGTGAATGCGCAGGGCAAGGTGACCCAGGCCGCGCTGGTGGCCCTGTTCCAGCCGTCGATGCCGGTGCCGGTATGGGATCGGCGCGAGGCGGCCAGCGCTACCCTGCGCATGACCCTGGACCCGGCGCTGCGCCCGTTCCAGGGACATTTCCCGCAGGCCGCGATCCTGCCGGGCGTGGCCCAGGTGGACTGGGCGGTGCGCTTTGCCCGGCAGGCCTTTGCGATGCCGGAGGGGTTCGTGCGCATGGATGCGGTGAAGTTCCAGCATGTGGCGCGTCCGGGCGACGAGCTGACGCTGCATCTGGACTGGGATACCGCACGCAACGTGCTGGTCTTCCGCTATGCCTCCGTGCATGGCGTACACGCCAGTGGCAGGATGGTCTTCGCCGATGCGCAGTGATCCGGCCGATGCCGGTGCCGCGTTCGCGCCACTGGTGGTGATTCCCGTCTACGACCACGAACATGCTGTCGCCGCGGTGGTCGATGGCGTGCAGCGCGCTGGCCTGCCCTGCCTGCTTGTGGACGATGGCTCGCATGCATCATGTGCTTCGGTGCTGCAGGCGCTGGCACAGCGTGAAGGGGTCGATCTGCTGCGTCTGCCGGTCAACCAGGGCAAGGGTGGGGCGATGCTGGCGGGCTTCGCCGAGGCCGCAAGGCGGGGCTGCAGCCACGTGCTGCAGATCGATGCCGACGGCCAGCATGACACCGGCGACCTGCCGCGCTTCATCGCGGCCGCGCGTGCGCGGCAGGACGCGGTGATCTGCGGCATTCCCGCCTACGACGCCAGTGTGCCCAAGGCCCGCCTGTACGGTCGCTACGCAACGCATGTCTGGGTCTGGATCAACACGCTGTCGCTGCATCTGCGCGACACCATGTGCGGTTTCCGTGTCTATCCACTGCCTCCGGTGCTGCGCCTGATGGGCGAAGAGACCATCGGCCGGCGCATGGATTTCGATACCGAAGTGATGGTGCGGCTGTACTGGCGGCAGGTGCCGGTGGAACATCTGGCGACGCGGGTGACCTATCCGGCAGACGGTGTCTCGCATTTCGATGTGTGGCGCGACAACGTACGCATCAGCCGCATGCATGCGCGCCTGTTCTTTGGCATGCTCCGGCGCGCACCGCGCCTGCTCTGGCGCCGCCTGCAGGGGCAGGGCTGAGATGGCCGCCCCCCAAGGTGCGCCGCACTGGGCCGACATCGGTGAATCCACATCGGTGGCCGGCGTGTTGTTCCTGTGCTGGGTGCATCGGTGGTTCGGGCGCTGGCCGTTCCGCCTGTGCGTGTGGCCGGTGGTGCTCTGCCACTGGCTGGGTAACCGCGTGGCCCGGCAGGCATCACTGCAGTATCTACAGCGCTTGCAGGCACACAGTGGCGCGCTGGGCCGCGAGCCGACGCGGCGCGACAGCCTGCGCCATTTCTTCGCGTTCGCCGACACCCTGCTGGACAAGATCCTCGGCCTGGGCGGACGCTATCCGCCCGAGCGCATCCAGCTGCGGCGCGATCTGGTGCTGGACAGGATCGCACGCCGCGAAGGCGGGCTGATCCTGACCGCCCACATCGGCTGCCTGGAGTTGTGCCAGGTGCTGGCCGAACAGGTGCCGGGGTTCCGCATCACCGTGCTGGTGCACACCGCGCACGCGCAGCGCTTCAATCGCCTGCTGCAGCGGTTGGACCCGCTGGCAACGGTGGAACTGGTGCAGGTCACCGCGATGGGGCCGGCCACGGCGATGATGCTGTCCGAGCGCGTGGCTGCCGGTGGCTTCGTGGCCATCGTCGGCGACCGCACGCCAGTGCAGGGTGGACGCAGCGTCACCGCGGATTTTCTCGGCCACCGTGCCCCGTTCCCCATCGGTGCCTACGTGCTGGCGGCGGCACTGGGCTGCCCGGTGTACACCATGGCCTGCCTGCATGAAGGCCAGGGGTACCGGGTCGCCTTCGAGCAGTTCGCCGATCGCATCGTGCTGCCGCGTGGCTCGCGGGACGCGGCACTGACAGGGCAGGCGCAGCGTTTCGCGCAGTGGCTCGAACTGCAGGTCATCCAGTCCCCGCTGGACTGGTTCAATTTCTTCCCCTTCTGGGATCAGGCTCCGCATGACGACTGACGCCGTACCCGTGTGCCGCTTTGGCGACGCACCGTTGACCATCGAAGACGTGGTGGCGCTGGCCCATCGCCAGTGCGAGGCCGCACTGAGCGAGGCCCCGGCCTTCCGTGCCCATATCCAGCGCGGTGCCGATTTTCTCGACCGCCTGCTGCGCGAGGACGGGGTGATCTACGGCGTGACGACCGGCTACGGCGATTCGTGCACGGTGAACATCCCGCCGGCGCTGGTGGCCGAGTTGCCGCACCACCTGTACACCTACCATGGCTGCGGACTGGGCCGTTACCTGGACCCGGCCGAGACCCGCGCAGTGCTGGCTGCCCGTCTGGCGTCGCTGGTGCGTGGCATGTCCGGTGTCAGCGTAGCCCTGCTGGAAGGCCTGGCCACACTGTTGCGGCATGACGTGCTGCCGATGATCCCGGCGGAGGGATCGGTCGGCGCCAGCGGTGACCTGACGCCGCTGTCATACGTGGCGGCGGTGCTGTGCGGCGAGCGCGAGGTCCTGCACGATGGCCGCGTGCAACCGGCTGCCGGAGTACTGGCGAGCATCGGCATGGTCCCGCTGAAGCTGCGGCCGAAGGAAGGCCTTGCGATCATGAACGGCACTGCGGTGATGACCGGCCTGGCCTGCCTGGCCTGGCAGCGTGCCGACTACCTGGCGCGCCTGGCCACCCGCCTGACCGCATTCAACGTGCTGGCCAGCGACGGCAACGCGCACCATTTCGACGAGACCCTGTTCGCGGCCAAGCCGCATCCGGGCCAGGCCCGCATCGCCGCACGGCTGCGCCGCGACCTGCACAGCGAACGGCCGCCGCGCAACGAACAGCGCCTGCAGGATCGTTACTCGCTGCGGTGCGCCCCGCACGTGATCGGCGTGCTGGAAGACAGCCTGCCCTTCCTGCGGCAGCTGATCGAAACCGAGCTGAACAGCGCCAACGACAACCCGCTGATCGATGCCGACGGCGAGCGCATCCTGCACGGCGGCCACTTCTACGGCGGCCATATCGCACTGGCAATGGACACGCTGAAGAACACCGTGGCCAACCTTGCCGACCTGCTCGACCGGCAGCTGGCGCTGGTGGTGGATGCGCGATACAACCACGGCCTGCCCGCCAATCTGTCGGCGGCTACCGGCCCGCGGGCAGCAATCAACCACGGGCTGAAGGCACTGCAGATCAGCGTCTCGGCGTGGACCGCCGAAGCGTTGAAGCAGACCCTTCCGGCCAGTGTGTTCTCGCGCTCGACCGAATGCCACAACCAGGACAAGGTCAGCATGGGCACCATCGCCGCGCGCGACTGCCTGCGTGTGATCGAACTGACTGAACAGGTGGTGGCGGCGATGCTGATCGCCGCCCGCCAGGGCCTGGCACTGCGCGAGCGGGTTGGCCTGAACGCGCAGCTGCATGGCAGTCTGGCCGACATGTATGTGGACCTGGGGCAGCGCATCGCGCTGGTCGAGGAAGACCGCGCGCTGGATCGCGAACTGCGGGAACTGCTGGTGGAGATCCGCGCGCAACGTTGGGAACTGTATTCCGGTGAATGACCTGGTCTGTGAAATCGAGCTGCGCCCCGCCTTCCACGACTGCGATCCGATGAACGTGGTCTGGCATGGCAACTACTTCAAGTATCTGGAGATTGCCCGGTGTGCGCTGCTGCAGCGCCACGACTACGACTACCCGCAGATGCTCGCATCGGGCTACCTGTGGCCGGTGGTCGATGCGCGCGTGAAATACGTGCGGCCGCTGCTGTTCAACCAGCGGCTGCTGGTGCGTGCACGCATCGTCGAATGGGAGAACCGGCTGAAGATCGACTACGAGATCCTGGATGCGGAGAGCGGCCAGGTGGCCACCCGGGCCATGACCATCCAGGTCGCGGTGGATGCCGCCAGCAAGGAGATGCTGTACCAATGCCCGCCGGTACTGTGGGAACGTCTGGGAGTGCCCGCGCCATGAACATGCTCGTCCGTCTTCCAGGCGTGCTGCTGTGCGCGCTGCTGCTGGTGGCCGCACCGCGTGTACAGGCGGCCGATCCTGCCGTCGACGCGATCACCCAGGCGGTGGCGCGTCCGGACGTGCTGCGTGGCCAGTTCAGCCAGGAAAAGCAGGTCAGTGGCTTCAGGAATCCGCTGCGCTCGCACGGCCGGTTCGTGGTCGCGCGCCAGCACGGTGTGATCTGGACCACGCTCACGCCGTTCCCCTCCGAGGTGGTGGTCACCGCCGACCGCATCCTCAGCCGCCAGCGCGATGGCAGCACCCGCGTTGAACTCGATGCACGGCAGCAGCCGGCGATGCGCTCGGTGAATGCGATCATGTTCGCGCTGATGAGTGGCGACGTGCAGGCACTCTCCGGTCAGTTCAACGTGGCGGCCAGCCGTGAAGGGCAGGGCTGGCGCCTGCGTTTGACACCGAAGTCGGCGATGCTGGCCAAGGCCTTCGAGTCGCTGACGCTGCAGGGTGACCGCTATGTGCGCCAGGTCGAGATCGTCGAGGCGAACAAGGACCGCACGCAGATCCAGTTCAGCGCGTTGAGTGAAGCCCCCGCCACGCTGAACCCCGACGAGGCGCGCCGCTTTGAGTGACGCCGTGGCGTTGAACGCACCGGACCGGTTGCGGCGTTGGTGGCATTGGCTGGGCATCGCCTGGCTGGTGTTGCTGCTGGTACTGGGCGTGCAGCAGTGGCGCCTGTGGAGCCAGGAGCCGCGGATCGATACCGACATCCTCGCGCTGTTGCCGCAGGATGCGCATGACCGCCTGTTGAGCGATGTCACCCGGCGCATCGCCGATGGCAGTTCGCGGCAGGTGGTGGTGCTGCTCGGCAGCCAGGACGGCGCCGCCGCCAAGCGGGCGCAGGCCGCGTTCGCTGCGGCCATGGCTGGAGATGCCGAGAGCGCTTTGCTGGTGCCCAGTGGGTCCATTGAAGGCTGGTTCGACGAGGCGCGTGCGTTCTACGCGCCGTATCGCGACCGCCTGCTGACCCCGGCACAGCGTGACCAGCTGCAGAGCACGGAAACCGGTGCGCTGGCCGAACAGGCACTCGCCGCGCTGTACGGCCCGATGGGTACGCCGCGGCTCACCGAATGGCGGCAGGATCCACTGTCATTGTGGCCGCAGTGGTGGCAGCAGCAGGCGCAGGGTTCGGGCTTGCGGCTGGGTGATGATGGCCTGCTTGAAGCCGAGGGCAAGCATTGGGCGGCGCTGCAGTTCGATACGCCGGGTTCGGCGTTCCAGCTCGATGGCGAGCGCCATCTTGATGGCCTGCTGGAGCGGGCCGGGAAGGCGGCCAGGGCCGCAGCGCCCGAGCTGGAAATCCTGCATGCCGGCGTGCCGCTGCACGCCGAAGCCGCTGCGGTGCAGGCCAATCGCGAGATCAACACCATCGGTTGGGGCTCGCTGGCCGCGGTACTGCTGCTGGTGTGGCTGGCGTTCCGTTCGCTGCGGCCGATCCTGCTGGTGGCCGCGTCGCTGCTGATCGGTTGCGGCGTGGCGCTGGCGGTGACCGTGCTGGTGTTCGGCAAAGTGCATGTGCTGACCCTGGTGTTCGGTGCATCGCTGGTGGGTGTAGCGGAGGACTACGGCATCCACTGGTTTGCGTCGCGCCAGGCCGAACCGGCCGACCGTCGCTGGAAGCTGCTGCGGCATCTGCTGCCCGGCCTGTGGCTGGCGCTGTTGACCAGTGCGCTGGCCTACCTCGCGTTGGGCCTGGCCCCATTCCCGGGCCTTCGCCAGATGGCGCTGTTCTCGGTGGTGGGCCTGGGAGCAGCGTTCCTCACGGTGATCTTCTGGTTCCCGTGGCTCGACGGTGGCGAGATCCGCCAGACCCGCTTCTCGCACTGGCTGGGCAATACGCTGGAACGTTTCCCGCGCCTGCACGGCCGGCGCCCGGTGGCGATCTTCGTGGTGGCCGCGCTGGCGTTGTCCGCGGTGGGCATCGCGCGCCTGCAGAGCAACGACGACCTGCGCAGCCTGCAGTCGTCTCCACCGGCGCTGATGGCCCAGCAGATCCGCCTGAGCCAGCTGCTGGGCATGCCCAGCCCGGCACAGTTCTACCTGGTGCAGGGCAGCGATGCCGCCCAGCTGTTGCAGCGCGAAGAGGCGTTGACCGAACGCTTGCGCGTACTGGCCGATGACAAGCGCATTGGTGGCTACCGCGCAATCAGTGACTGGCTGCCATCACCGGCCCGGCAGCAGGCCGATGCTGCGCTGACCGCGAAGGTGGAGCCCGGCGTGTTGTCGGCTGTGTCCGAAGCCGTGGGCGAGCCGCTGCAGCGACCGCAGTTTGCCGCAGCGCCGCTCACCGCCGACGCCTTCCTGGCCTCGCCGGCCTCGCAGCCGTTCCGCCACCTGTGGGTGGGTAAGGTCGGTGGGCAGATGATCAGCGTGGTGATGGTCGATGACCTGTCGCGTGACGATGCTCTGGCCACGCTGGAACGTGCCGCCCAAGGCCTGCCCGGCGTACGCTGGGTCGACCGCACCTCCGATTTCTCCACGCTGCTGGGCCACTACCGCAAGCTGATGGGCGGGCTGCTGCTGGTCGGCATCGCACTGGTGTTCGGCGCGCTGTGGCTGCGCTATCGCCGCCAGGCCTGGCGCGTGTTCGCCCCGACCCTGATCGCCGGTGCGCTGACCCTGGGCCTGCTGGGCCTGTTCGGCCAGCCGCTGCAGCTGTTCAACGTGCTGGCGCTGATGCTGCTGCTGGGCATGGGCATCGACTATGGCATCTTCCTGATCGAGCATCGTGGCGACGCCAGTGCATGGCTGGCGGTGTGCGTGGGTGCGGCCAGTACCTGGCTGTCGTTCGGCCTGCTGGGCCTGTCGCAGACTCCGGCACTGCGCGCGTTCGGCCTGACCCTGCTGTTCGGTATCGGGCTGGTCTGGCTGATCTCGCCGCTGTTCCGGCCGCCGCCGCATGATCTGCCGGCGGCCTGAGTCCGCCTTCGGCTCTTCTTCTCTCCCTCTATCGAGCAACAAGGACGCCCCGATGAGTACTGCTGTGGATGCTGTGGAACGCACCGAGATCCTGATCATCGGCGCCGGACCGGCCGGTTCCGTTGCTGCTGCGATGCTGCGCCGGCAGGGTCGCCAGGTGTTGATGATCGAACGCCAGCAGTTCCCGCGTTTCTCGATCGGTGAAAGCCTGCTGCCGCAGAGCATGGAGTACATCGAAGCGGCAGGCCTGTTGCAGGATGTGGTCGAAGCCGGCTTCCAGCACAAGAATGGCGCGGCCTTCGTGCATGGCCAGGCGCGTACCGCATTCGACTTCAGGAAGAAGTTCTCGCCCGGCTGGGGCACCACCTACCAGGTGCAGCGCGCCGACTTCGACAACGTGCTGGCGCGGGGCGCCGAGCGGATGGGTACCACGCTGCGTTTCGGCGACGAGGTGCTGTCGGTCGAGCCGGGCGAGCAGCCTGCCGTCAACGTGCGCCGTCCCGATGGCAGTGAGTACCGCATCGAGGCCGATTTCATCCTCGACGCCTCCGGCTTCGCGCGGTTGCTGCCGCGCCTGCTGGATCTGGAGTCACCCTCCAACTTCCCGGTGCGTGGCGCGATCTTCTGCCACGTGCGTGACAACATTCCGGCCGAAGCGGACTTCGACCGCAACAAGATCCTCATCACGACCCACCCCGAGCACATCGACGTCTGGTACTGGACGATCCCGTTCTCCAACGGCTGCTGCTCGCTGGGCGTGGTGGCCGAGCCCTCGTTCTTTGATCGCTACGAAGGCGACGACCTGCAGAAGCTGCAGGCCATCGTCGGCGAGGATCCGAACCTGACCCGCCTGCTGGCCAATGCCGAATGGGCGGTGCTGCCGGTACGCCGCATCACGGGCTATTCGGCCAATGTCCGTTCGCTGTGGGGCCCGGGCTATGCGCTGCTTGGCAACGCTGGCGAGTTCCTCGACCCGGTGTTCTCCTCGGGCGTGACCATTGCCTTCAAATCGGCGCAGCTGGCCAGTGAGTGCCTGGCGCGCCGTTATGCCGGGCAGGCCGTGGACTGGGAGGCCGAGTTCTCCGTTCCGCTGCGTGCCGGCGTGAGAACCTTCCGTCGTTTCGTCGAAAGCTGGTACCAGGGCGGCTTCCAGAAGATCATCTACCACCCCGACCCGCAGCCGGACGTGCGCGACATGATCAGTTCCATCCTGGCCGGATACGCCTGGGACACCAACAACCCCTACGTGGCCGACCCCAGCGGCCGTCGCATGCGCGTGCTGGAGGAACTGTGCGGCGCCTGATGGCCCTTTCCGCTGCAGTGCTGCTGTGCCTGCTGCTGGTTGCCTGTACCGGGCGCATGCCACGCCCGCAGGTGCAGCTGCCACCGCTGCGGCTGTCGCCGGCCAGCCTGCCAGCGCCGCTGGCACTGCAGCAGCAGCTGCATTTCCGGTTCGGCAGCCATGAGCGCGATCTCGATGCGCTGCTCGAAGCCGACGCACAGCAGGTGCGGCTGGCGGTGCAGGCCATGGGCCAGACCGGCGTGCGCCTGCAGTGGGATGGCCGGCAACTGACCCAGCAGCGTGCGCCGTGGTTGCCGCCGCAGGTGCGTGCCGAACGCGTACTGGATGACCTGCAGTTCGCGTTGTGGCCGACCGCGGCGATCGCTGCGGCATTGCCGGCGGGCTGGGAGGTCAGCGATGACGGCCGCCAGCGCAGCCTGTCCCGCAGCGGTACGGTCTGGCTGCAGCTGCGGCGCCTGGACGATGGCAGCGTCCAGCTGGAGAACCGTGCCGAGGGTTACGCCCTGCGCATCGAATCGATCGACATGGCCGGGCAGGCGCGATGAATACACCGATCTACCTGAACGACCTCGGCCTGGTCTGCGCGCTGGGCGAAGGCCGCGGCGCCGTGGCATCGGCGATGTTCGCCGATGCTCCGGGCGGCCTGAGCGACAACGACCGCCTGCTGCCGGGGCGTACCCTGGCGCTGGGTGAAGTGCGCACGCCACTGCCGACGCTGGAAGACCTGCCGGTATCCCTGCGCGGGCGCAACAATGCATTGCTGGAGGTCGCGCTGGCGCAGATCGCGCCTGCGGTGAGCGCGGCCATTGCACGCCATGGCGCTGATCGGGTGGCGGTGGTGCTGGGCACCAGCACCTCCGGCATCGGCGAATCGGAGCAGGCACTGCGGACCCATGCGGAGCAGGGCTGCTGGCCTGAAGGTTTCGATTACGCACAGCAGGAAATGGGCACCACCGCGCAGTTCGTGCGTCAGCGCAGCGGCGCGCAGGGCCCGGCGTGGACCCTGTCCACTGCCTGTTCGTCCAGTGCCAAGGCGCTGATGTCGGCCGCGCGAATGCTGCGTGCCGGCACCGTCGATGCGGTCATCGCCGGGGGTGCCGACTCGCTGTGCCGCTTCACCGTGGCAGGCTTCAATGCGCTCGAATCGGTCTCGGCAGTGCGCTGCAATCCCTTCTCGCAGCATCGTGCCGGCATCAACATCGGCGAGGGCGCTGCGCTCTTCCTGCTGACCCGCGAACCTGGCCCGGTATGCCTGGCCGGATGGGGCGAGTCCGCCGATGCACATCACATGTCGGCGCCGGATCCGCAGGCCCTTGGCGCCATCGACGCCCTGCAGCAGGCGCTGCATCGTGCCGGCTGGTCGCCCGCCGATGTCGACTACGTGAACCTGCACGGCACTGCCACCGGCCACAACGATGCGATGGAAAGCCTGGCGGTGGCGCAGGTACTGGGCAATGACGTTCCCTGCAGTTCCACCAAGCCACTCACCGGCCACACCCTGGGTGCGTCGGGGGCGATCGAGGCGGCGCTGTGCTGGATCGTGCTTGCCGAGAACTGCCGGCAGCAGCTGCCACCGCACTGGTGGGATGGCATCGCTGATCCCGCTCTGCCGCCGCTGCCGCTGGTGGCGCCGGCCACCTTCCTGGCGCAGCCGCCCCGGCGCGTGCTGAGCAACTCGTTCGCCTTCGGCGGCAGCAACGCCGTGCTGGCACTGGAGCGTGGATGAATACGGTGTATGCCATTGAAGACGTGGTGCCCCACCGGCAGGACATGTGCCTGCTGGAGCGCATCGTGCACTGGGACGAGGACGGCATCGAGGCCGAGCTGGTCGTGCCGGCGAGCGGGCTGTTCGTCGAGGATGGGCAGGTGCCGGCCTGGATCGGCATCGAATACATGGCGCAGGCCATCGCGGCCTGGGCCGGCTGCCGTGCACGCGCTGCCGGCAACCGGCCGCAGCTCGGATTCCTGCTGGGCAGTCGCCGTTATGGCAGCCAGCGCAGCGGTTTTCCGGTGGGCAGCCGCCTTCGCGTACAGGCGCGCTGCGAGCTGTTGGGCGACAATGGACTGGGGATGTTCGCCTGCCGGATCCTGGCAGGCGACGAAGAATGGGCGACCGCCAACGTGTCGGTGTACGAACCTGCCGACGCGATGGCCTATCTGGAGAGTGGACAGGCATGACAGGGAATCGGAGCGTGCTGGTCACCGGCGCCAGCCGGGGCATCGGCCGGGCCATCGCGCTGCGCGTCGCGCGCGATGGGTTCGATGTAGCCGTGCACTGCCGCAGCCGCGTGGACGAGGCGCAGGCAGTGGTGGACGAAATCCAGGCACTGGGCCGGCAGGCCCGCGTGCTGGCGTTCGATGTGGCCGACCGGGATGCAGCACGCGGCGCATTGGAGGCCGATGTCGAGGCGCACGGCGCGTACTACGGCGTGGTGTGCAATGCCGGCATCGCCCGCGACGGCGCATTTCCTGCGTTGTCGTCCGAAGACTGGGACCAGGTCATCCACACCAACCTGGACGGCTTCTACAACGTGCTGCATCCGCTCATCATGCCGATGGTGCGGCGGCGCCGGCCCGGTCGCATCGTCACCCTGTCGTCGGTGTCCGGGCTGGCCGGCAACCGCGGCCAGGTCAACTACAGCGCGGCCAAGGCCGGCATCATCGGTGCCACCAAGGCGCTGGCGCTGGAGCTGGCGAGCCGGCAGATCACCGTCAACTGCGTGGCCCCGGGCCTGATCGAGACCGAAATGCTCAACGATGAAGTGGTCGAACACGCCCTGAAGCTGATTCCGGCCGGCCGCATCGGGCATCCCGATGAGGTGGCCGCAACGGTCGCGTTCCTGCTGTCCGAGCCGGCCGGCTACATCACCCGGCAGGTGATCTCGGTCAACGGGGGCATGCTCTGATGGCCGCTGATCGTCGCGTGGTGGTGACCGGTGCCGCTGCCATCAGTCCGCTTGGCCACGACTGGCCCACCATCCACGCGCACCTGCGCAGCTGCCGCAACGCAGTGCGCACCATGCCGGAATGGGATGTCTACGCGGGCCTGAACACCAAGCTGGCCGCGCCCGCGCAGGACTTCACGCTGCCGCCGAACTACAACCGCAAGACCACCCGCTCGATGGGCAAGGTCGCGATCATGTCGGTGCGCGCCACCGAGATGGCCCTGCGCGAGGCCGGCCTGCATGAGCATCCGGTGCTGCGCAGCGGCCGCACCGGCGTGGCCTACGGTTCGTCCTCCGGCAGCCACGAAGCGACCGGCGAGTTCGGCCGCATGCTCAACGAGTTCACCACCGATGGCATCAGTGCCACCACGTACCTGAAAATGATGAGCCATACCGCGCCGGTCAACATCGGCGTGTTCTTCGGCCTGTCCGGGCGTGTCTACACCACCTCCAGCGCCTGCACGTCAGGCAGCCAGGGCGTCGGAGCGGCGTATGAAGCCATCCGCAGCGGCAAGCAGACGGTGATGGTGGCCGGCGGTGCCGAGCAGCTCGACGCCACCGCTGCAGCGGTGTTCGACACCCTGTTCGCCACCAGCGTGCGCAACGATGCGCCGCAGTCGACGCCGCGGCCCTTCGATGCAGGCCGCGACGGCCTGGTACTGGGCGAGGGCGCCTGCACGCTGATCCTGGAGGACATGGAGCACGCCCTCGCACGCGGTGCGTCCATCCTTGCCGAGGTGGTCGGCTACGGAACCAACAGCGACGGCCAGCACGTCACCCAGCCCAGCGCCGACACCATGGCCCAGGCCATGCGCCTGGCCCTGGAGGACGCCGGGCTCGACGCGGCGCGGATCGACTACGTCAACGCCCACGGCACCGCCACCGATCACGGCGACATCGCCGAGACACAGGCCACCGCGCAGGTGTTCGGCAGCCGCGTGCCGATCAGCTCGCTGAAGAGCTACGTCGGGCACATGCTCGGCGCGTGCGGAGCGTTCGAAGCCTGGCTGAGCATCGAGATGATGCGTGCCGGCTGGTTCGCGCCGACCCTCAACCTGGCCGAGGTCGATCCGCGCTGCGGCCAGCTGGACTTCATCACCGGGCACGGCCGCGATCTGCAGGCCGAGTACGTGATGAGCAACAACTTTGCCTTCGGCGGCATCAATACCTCGCTGGTATTCCGCCGTTGGAGCGAATGACCCCCGCACCCCATCCGCACCACCCCCAACGCACCCCGGACAAGGAGATGTTTCGATGCGCCGCACCCTGATGATCGCCAGTGCCACCCTTCTGCTGGCTGTGACTGCCACGGCTTCCGCCCGTGACACCCGAGTCGAGCAGTCCCTGCAGGAACTTGTCAGCTCGCAGGCCGCCCGCGATGCCGGCATCGATGGCAGCGTGCGCTTCTATCTGGCCGGGCAGCCGGTCAGCGTGCAGCAGCGTCTGGGTGAAGACGTCACCAACCGGAAGACCAACGCCGCCAACAAGAGCGATGCCGAAGCCTGCCGCTGGGTGGCGCTGTCGGCGCTGCGCGCACTGCAGGACGGCGCCCGCTCGCGTGGCGCCAATGCGGTGGTCGACATCGTCAGCTACTACAAGAAGAACGAGTTCAGGAGCGCGAGCAACTACGAGTGCTGGGCGGGCACGTTCGTGGCCGGCGTCGCCCTGAAGGGCACCTACGCCAAGGTCAAGTAAGCATCCGTGTGGCGGCGGCCGAGGCTGAACGCCGCCGCCACATTGCTGAACCCCGCGGGGGAAACGCCGTCGATCCTGCCGGCATCGTCGGCCGACGGCTTTCCCCGGTGTCGGCTTTCCGACACAATCAGGGCTCTTCCCGGGTTATCGTCCCGTGGACATGCACGCCTACGTCTATAAAAGCCAACTCAAGCCGGACACCTTCGTCTACGTTCCCCGACGCGATGACTTCAGCGCGCTGCCTGCGCCGCTGGTGGCGTCGCTGGGCACGCTCACCTTCGTCCTGGACGTGGCCCTGGAGCCGCAGCGCCGCCTCGCCCAGGCCGATCCGGCCAAGGTGCGCAGCGAAATGAGCGAACGCGGGTTCTACCTGCAGGTGCCGCCGTCGGTGACCAGCATGATGCCGCGCCACAATGACTGAGCTTTCCCGTCCGCGCGCCCTGTCGATCGCCTTCGTCCTGGGTGCCCTGCTGGCGCTGGGTGCCGCCGTCGGCGGCCTGCCGGGGGCGGTGCTTGCTGCGCTGGCGCAGCCGGCGTATGCCCTGGGCATTTCGTGGTGGCGGCGCAGCCGTGCGGTACTGCCGCCGAAGTTGATCGCGCAGCAGGACCTGCCGGCCCTGCTGGCGCTGTGGACCGCCGCGCCGGTACTGCTGGCCCTGCTGCTGGCCTGGCCGCTGGCGGCACTGCGCGACAGCGGCAGCCTCGCGGCGGTGCTCGGGCTGAGCGTGCTGGTCAGTGCCGGTTTGCTGGCGGCCTGGCGTACGTGGCCGCTGTGGAATGATGTCGAGCGGCTGGATGGCAGCCTGGCGCAGCACTGGCAGGCGTTGGCCGGCCGTGACCTCACCGCCTGGCGTGGCCTTGTCGTGGCCGCGCTGGTGATCGCGCTGGCCGCACTGGTGGTGTTGCCGGCATGGCCAGGGCTGCTGCCGGAAAGCGCGCGCTGGCCCGCCACGTTGACCGTGCTGCTGGGGTCGCCGTTGCTGCATCTGCTGCTGCAGCGGGTCGCACCGGCGCCACTGGTGTCGCTGCGCGTGAACCCGAGCCCGCTGGCCGATGCCAGTGCGGCACACGCGCCGCTGTTCCCCGCTGCCAGCGAGACCACGCCGCTGGAGGCGATGGCCCCGCAGGAACTGACGCCTGCGCTGCATGAAGCGGCGCGCCACGGTCGCATCGACCGGGCGCTGCAGCTGCTGCAGGCCGGCGCGGACCCGCACGCGTTGCCGGACCCGAACTGGCGTGATCAGCGCAGCCTGGCGGTACTGGCGGCGGTGTTGCCGGACCTGCGCCTGCTGCGTGAACTGATTGCCCGCGGGGTCGATGTGAACGCGCCGCACCGGGGCATGACGCCGCTGCTGGCGGCCACCCGCGACAGCTGGCATGGTCGCCCCGAAGCCGTGATGACCCTGCTGGCCAATGGCGCCGATTCTCGCGCTACCGACAGCGAGGGCAACACGCCGCTGCACCACGCGGCTCGAAGCTCCGACCCCGGCGTTGCCGCGCTGCTGCGCGATGCCGCGGCCGAAGTGGATGCACTCAACCACGAGGGCTGGTCCCCGCTGGCCGTGGCCTGCCAGGTAGGCAACTGGCGCCTGGCCCGCTTCCTGCTCGAACGCGGTGCCCGCACCGAGCCGGCGGACGGCACGCCGGTCCTGCTCGCCGCAGCCGCCACCGAAGACGATGATCCGGCCGGCGTGCAGCTGCTGCTCAAGCACAAGGCGCGTGCGGATGCGCGCGACCGCCAGCGTCGCAGCGCACTGCACGAAGCGGCCCTGGCCGGCCACGTTGAAATCATCGGCGTGCTGCTCGCTGCCGGTGCAAACCTGGAAGCACGCGACGCGCTCGGTCGCACGCCGTGGCTGGAGGCCGCGCGTGCCGGTCGCGCCGCCGTCATCGAACACCTCCTGCCGCACAAGCCCGACCTGGTGGCTGTCGATGGCGAGGGCCGCAACGCGGTGCAGCTGGCGGCCATGGCCGATACGGTTTCGCCCCTGCTGGTCAAGCGCCTGGTCGAACTGGGCATCACCGCCGATGCGGCCGATCCGGTCGGTCGGCGTGCGGTCGACTACGCGGCCGAAGCCGGTCGCTGGGCCATCGTCGCGCTGCTTGATCCGTCCTATCCGCTGCCTGCGGCGGTCAGCGATGGCCTGGCCGAGCGCGGTGAGGCCGCCAGCGCCAGTGGCCTGCTGCCTGATCGGCCGCCGCTGACCCTGCTGCGTGAAGCACTGGGCTGCGGCAACACCGACGGCATGGCCGCCCTGGCCAGGCTGTGCCAGCCGCAGGAGCTGGGCAGCCTGCTGCTGGATCCGGAGCTGGCGCTGGAGCCGCGTGCCGTGGATTGGCTGCTGGCCCATGGTGCCGATCCCTATGTGCGAGATGCCTGCGCCGACACGCCGATGTTCGCGCTGCTGTCGCGCGGCGTCGATGCGGTGCCGGCGCTGCAGGTCATGCTGCAGCATGGCCTGTCGCCGGCCGGCCGCGGCGGCCTGGCCCGTTTCCTGGCCGCCTGCGCGCAGCACGATCAGGCGGCCCGCGGACTGGAACAGCTGGCGCTGGAACTGCTGGAGCGGGGTGCTGATCCGTTCGCCGCATCGCCGGCAGGCGATCCGCCGCTGTCGTTGGCGGTGCGCCTGGGCTGGCTGCGCCTGCAGCAGGCCCTGCTAAAGACTGGTGTCGACCGTGAGGCGCGCGACAGCCATGGCATGACCGCCCTGCACCTGGCGACCGCGCTGGCCCGGGAAGGTGCGCTGAAGCTGCTGGTACAGCACGGCGCCTCGCCGGAGGCACGCGCCGCCGATGGCCAGACCCCCCTGGGTGTGGCGCTGTCGAGTGGTCGTCGTGATCTGGCCGACTGGCTGGACTGGCGGGTGTGGCCACTGCCACGCCGTACCCTGCGCGATGCCGACCTGCCCTCTGCGGCGATGGCCGGCGATGTCGATGCGGTGCGTCGCCTGATCGATCTGGGGTTCGCCGTTGATGCCGTGGATGCGCAGGGCTGCACGGCGCTGCTGCGTGCCGCCGGCGGCGGCCATCTGGCGGTGACCGACCTGCTGCTGGCACGGGGCGCCGATCCGCAGCACGCAGCGGCCAGCGGCGCAACGCCGTTGTCGGCCGCGGTCAGTATGCGCCAGGTCGAGATCGTGTCGGCCCTGCTCGATGCCGGTGCCAAGCTCGAACACCGGCTGCCGGGGGGAGTGACCGTGCTGATGCTGGCCTCCGCGCTGGGCCTGCCGGACATCGCTGCGCGCCTGCTGACCGCAGGTGCCGATGTACACGCCGGAGACGCGCAGCAACTGGGCCCGCTGCACTGCGCGGCCCTGTACGGCTTCAGCGCACGTGACCGCCCGCGGTTGCTGGCGTTGCTGGACACGCTGCTGCTGGCCGGTGCCGAACCGGACCAGGCCGCCGCCGGTTCGGTCACACCGCTGCTGCTGCTGCTGGGAGCGCGCGCCGAGCCGGGTACGGCCTGCGACGAGCAGGTGGTGATGGCCGCGGTGGAGCGTCTGCTGGAAGAGGATGTCAGCCTGGACGTGCGCGATCCGCGTGGTTTCGGCCCGCTGCACCTGGCGGCGCTGCACGGCCTGCCGCTGCTGGTACAGCGCCTGCTGCGTGCCGGCGCCGACCCAGACGTGCGGGACAGCCTGAACCGCAGTCCGCGCGAGATCGCCGTGATGCGTGGCTTCATCGACGTTGCCGGCGAGTTCGAGCCGCGCGTACCGGGCGTGTCCTCGATGGCCCGGTTCCTGCGCGACAACGGCTGAGAATCGGGGGTCAGAACCCTTTCCGTTGGAAAGGGCTCTGACCCCGATCATGCGGAATGCCGACGATGCTCGGCAGCCCTTTCGCCGTCACCGCTGCGTGTCGCCGTCGCTTTCCGCGTCGGCCTCGAACAGATGCATCAGGTCGTTGCGGGCATCGCGCGAGGTCTGGATCACGGCCGCCTCGTCGTCGTACACCAGGTACTGGTCGCGCAGCAGCTGTTCGTCGTGTTCGCGGAAGCGCTGCACATGGCGTTGGGCAACATCGGGTGCCACCCCCAGCGCGGTCAGCACGCGACCGCTCATTTCCAGGCTGGTAGCGAACACTTCGCGGAACGGCTCGGCCGACATGTCCATCAGTCGCCATGCGTGCTGGCGGTTGCGCGCACGTGCCAGCACCTTCGCCTCCGGATACAGGCGCCGCACCATCCGTACCGCACGCAGATTGGTCTCCGGGTCGTCCACGGTGATCACGAACACATCGATATGTTCACCACCGGCGGCGCGCAGCATCTCCGGGCGCGTCGGATCGCCATAGTAGAGCTGGTTGCCGAAGCGACGCAGGTCGGCCACCGTGTCCGGGTTCGCTTCCAGTGCGACGAACGGCACCTTCTGTGCGGTCAGCAGGCGCGCGATCACCTGGCCGACGCGGCCCATGCCGGCAATCAGGACTTTCGGCCGGTTGTCCGGCGCGACCTTGTCGGCGTCGGCCGCGGCGCGCGGGGCTACCTTCTCCTGCCCGAGCAGCCGCATCAGGGCGATCATCAGCAGCGGCGTGATCGCCATCGACAGGCCGACAATGGCCACCAGCCGGTCGTGGTTGGCGTTGCCCAGCAGATGCGCGCGCTGCGCCTCGTTGAAGACCACGAAGGCGAACTCGCCGCCCAGCCACAGCACGCTGCCCAGCAGCAGCGATTGCCGCGAACCCAGCCGGGCGATGCGGCCGATGGCATACAGCAGACTGAACTTGACCACCAGCAGGATGGCCACACCGGCGGCGATCAGCCACGGCTCGGCGGCGATGCGGTCGAGATCGATGCCCATGCCGACGGCGATGAAGAACAGGCCCAGCAGCAGGCCCTTGAACGGCTCGATCTGCGCTTCCAGCTCGTGCCGGAACTCGGAATCGGACAGCAGCACGCCGGCCAGGAACGCACCCAGGCTGGGGCTCAGGCCGGCCTCCTGCATGAACCACGCCGTGCCCAGCACGACCAGCAGGGCGGTGGCGGTGAATACCTCCGGGCTGCGGGTACGGGCGATGACACCGAACAGCCGGCGCAGGACCGGCCGCCCGCACAGGATCACCACGGCCAGCGCGCCCAGCGCCACTGCGGCATCCTCCCAACGCAGCGTCTGGTTCTTGACGCCGCCCAGCAGCGGGATGGCCGCCAGCAGCGGGATCGCGATCAGGTCCTGGAACAGCAGGATGGCAAAGCCGAGCCGGCCGTGGTCGCTGTTGATCGCCTTGTGCTCGGACAGCAGCTGCAGGCCCACGGCAGTGGAGGACAGCGCCAGCGCCACGCCCACCACCAGCGCGCTCTTCCACTGGAAGTGATCGAGCAGCAGCAGGCCGCCCAGTACCAGGCCGGACAGCGCCACCTGCGCGGCACCGGCGCCGAACACCGAGCGCCGCATCACCTTCAGGCGGGCCGGCGACAGTTCCAGCCCGATCACGAACAGCAGCATCACCACGCCGATCTCGGCCGCACCGAGGATGCGGTCGGCGTCCTGCACGAAGCCCAGCCCATCCGGCCCCAGCACCACCCCCGCGGCCAGGTAGCCCAGTACCGCTCCGAAGCCGAAGCGCTTGAACACCGGCACCGCGATGACGGCCGCCAGCAGCAGGACCAGGGCCAGTTCCAGACCGCCGCTATGCATGGGAATACCTGGTCATCGCAGAGGCCTGCCGTACGTGGGTGCGGGGAGGAGAGGGGCGGCGGACGCCGCTGCGACATTATGCGCGCCGCATCGTGCACGCGCGGCAATGGCCGCTGCGGGTTGACCTGCGCGGCCGGCAGGTCCAGACTGCCCGCCGCTGGCGGCCTGCCGCCGGCACACGCATCCCGGAGTTCCCAACCCATGTCCAGCGACAGTAGAAGTCGACCTCGTTCGACGCCAGCGATGGCCACCGCCTGACATCGGGACGGTTCGCCTGCGTTGGCGTTGCGCGAGGTCGCACCCCACAAGGCAAACCGATGAACCAGAAGCAATTGCTGCGTCCAGTGGCCGATGCCGCTGCACTGGCGGCACCGCTGGCGGACTACAACACCGCCGACGCGGTGGAGTTCCTCAACACGCTGGAGCTGCAGCGCGCTGCCGACACGCTGGCGGCGCTGCCGCTGCCGCGTGCAGTGAAGATGCTGGAAGCCCCCGAACTGCATCGCAGCGGCGAGCTGGTGGCCGCGCTGCCGCCGGCGCGGGCCGCTGCGCTGCTCGGGCTGATGGCCGACGACCGCGCCACCGACATCGTTCACGAACTGGATGAGGACGAGCGCGCGCGGCTGATCCCGTTGCTTGGCGCCGATGCCCGCCAGGCCATCCAGACGCTGCTCGGCTACCCGCCAAACACGGCCGGTGCGCTGATGACCACCGAGTACGTCGCCGTGCCGGCCAGCTGGACGGTGGCGCAGACGCTGCAGCACATCCGCCAGGTCGAGCGCACGCGCGAGACGGTGTACGCGATCTACGTCCTGGACCCGGCCAGCCAGCGTCTGCAGCAGGTGGTGACCATGCGCCGCCTGATCACCGGCCTGCCCGAGGAGTCGATCCTCGAGGTGGCCCAGGTCAATCCGCCAGTAACCGTGGACGCGTTGATGGACCAGGAAGAGGTGGCGCGGCTGATCCGTCGCCACGACCTGCTGGCCATTCCGGTGGTCGATGCCAGCCAGCGGATGCTGGGCATCGTCACCGTGGACGACGTGCTTGATGCGCTGATCGAGGAATCCACCGAAGACGCGCACAAGTTCGGCGGCATGGAAGCGCTGGACAAGCCGTACATGCAGATCGGCTTCCTGGAGATGCTGCGCAAGCGCGCCGGCTGGCTGAGCGTGCTGTTCCTGGGCGAGATGCTGACGGCCAGCGCCATGCAGCACTACGAGGACGAACTGGCACGCGCGGTGGTGCTGACGTTGTTCATCCCGTTGATCATGAGTTCCGGCGGCAATTCCGGCTCGCAGGCCACCTCGCTGCTGATCCGCAGCCTGGCGCTGCGCGAGCTGCGCCTGCGCGACTGGTGGAAGGTGGCCCTGCGCGAGATTCCGACCGGCATGGTGCTGGGTGCCATTCTCGGTGCCCTGGCGATCGTCCGCATCGTCATCTGGCAGCTGGGTGGCCTGCACGACTACGGCGAGCACTGGGTGCTGCTGGCGATCACGATCGGTGCGGCGCTGGTGGGCATCGTCACCTTCGGGTCATTGTCGGGTTCGATGCTGCCGTTCGTGCTCAAGCGGCTGGGATTCGACCCGGCCAGCGCATCCGCCCCGTTCGTGGCCACGCTGGTCGACGTGACCGGGCTGGTGATCTATTTCAGCATCGCCGCGATGATCCTGCGCGGCACGCTGCTGTAGGGCCCTGTCGCCCCGCATGCGGCGGGGCGCCGCATCCCCCGCCTGCTTTGTTGCGCTGGATCATGCGCCTGTTGCGCGGGTGCGTGTACCGTAGGCGCATGAGCACCTACCACCTGCAGTCAGTGTTCCGCCCGCAGTCGGTCGCAGTGATCGGCGGCAGTCCGCGCGAGCGCTCGGCCGGCCGCGCGGTGATGCGCAACCTGCGCGGTACGGGCTTCCCCGGCAAGGTGGCGTGGATCAACCCGCGCCATGCCGAAATCGATGGCATCCGCACGGTGAAGCGGCTGAAGGATCTGGACTGGGTGCCGGATCTCGTGGTGATCACCGCGCCAGCCGCCATCGTGCCGCAGGTGGTGCGTACCGCGGCCGAGCGGGGCGTGCAGGCGGCGATCATCCTCACCGCGCATCTGGGGGATGGCCCGGGTTCACTGTCGGCGCAGGTGGAGGCCGTGGCCCGCCGGCACGGTCTGCGCATCCTGGGCCCGCATTGCCTGGGTGTGATCGCGCCGCACGCACGGCTCAACGCCAGCATCGCCGCACACTTCCCGCAGGCTGGCGATCTTGCGTTGATATCCGAATCCTCGGCGATTGCCGCGGCGCTGGTGGAATGGGGCGTGGCGCGTTCGGTGGGTTTCTCCGCCGTGGTCTCCCTGGGCGATACGCTGGACGTCGACTTCGGCGATCTGCTGGACTATTTCGCCACCGATTACCGCACGCGCGCCATCCTGCTCTACGTCGAACAGATCAAGGACGCGCGCAAATTCATGTCGGCGGCGCGTGCGGCCGCGCGCGCCAAGCCCGTGGTGGTGGTGAAGTCCGGCCGCAGCGAGCGCGTGCAGCCTGGCAGCCGCGATACCCATGTGCAGGCGCTTGCACGAGCCGACGATGTCTACGGCGCCGCGTTCAACCGCGCCGGCCTGCTGCGCGTGGGTGCCCTGGACGAGCTGTTCACCGCCGCAGAGACCCTGGGCCGGCTGGGTACCTTCCCGGGCCGTCGGCTGGCCATCCTCAGCAATGGGGGCGGCGTCGGCCGGCTGGCCGTGGACCAGCTGGCCGCGCTGCGCGGAACCCTGGCGAACCTGTCCGACAGCACGGTCGAAAAGCTCGATGCGGTGCTGCCGCAGGGCTGGTCGCGCAGCAATCCAGTGGATATCGTGGTGGATGCCGATGGTGATCGCTATGCCGCGGCCATCGAGGCCCTGCTGGCCGACAACGAGAACGATGCGGTGATGGTGGTCAACGTACCGACGGCGTTCACCTCCTCGGCCGACGCCGCGCAGGCGCTGACCCGCACGCTCGGCCTGCGCCCGCGCCACCATCGCGACAAGCCGGTGTTCGCCGTGTGGCTGGGCAACGACGACCAGGCCACCGCCACGCTCAATGCGGCGCGCGTGCCGACCTATCCCACCGAAGCCGAAGCGGTACGTGGCTTCCAGCACCTGGTGCGCTATCGGGAAGCGCAGAACGCACTGATGGAAACCCCGCCGAGCCTGCCGCAGGACTTCAGCGTGGATGCGGCCGCGGCGCGCACGCTGGTCGAGGCCGCGCTGGCCAACGGCCAGCAGTGGCTGGACCCGTTGGCCACGCACGAGCTGCTGAAGGCCTATGGCATTCCCTCCGCGCCGGTGATGCATGCGCGCGACGCGCACGAGGCCATGGATCTGGCGCAGCCGCTGCTGGAGCGGGGTGCGACCGTCGCCTTGAAGATCCTGTCACCGGACATCCCGCACAAGTCCGAAGTGGACGGCGTGCGCCTGAACCTGTCGACGCTGCCGGCGGTGCAGGCTGCGGCCAAGGCGATCCTGTCGCGTGCACGCCAGCTGCGCCCGGATGCACGCATCGACGGTCTGCTGGTGCAGCCGACCATCGTCCGCCCGAAAGCGCGTGAACTGATCGTGGGCATCGCCGATGACGCGACCTTCGGCCCGGTGATCGTGGTCGGTCGCGGCGGCACGGCGGTGGAGGTGATCAACGACAAGGCACTGGCCTTGCCGCCGCTGGATCTGCGCCTGGCCCACGAGCTGATCGGGCGTACCCGTGCGTCGCGGATCCTCAAGGCCTATGGCGATGTTCCCGCTGCCGATGAGCGCGCACTGGCCCTGGCGCTGGTGAAACTGGCGCAGCTGGCCGCCGACATTCCGGAAGTGCGCACGCTGGATATCAATCCGCTGCTGGTCGATGGCAAGGGCATTCTCGCTCTCGATGCACGCGTCGCCATCGCGCCTTCGCGCATCCTGCACAAGGGTCGCGGCCATCCGCGCTTCTCGGTGTTCCCGTATCCGAAGGAGTGGGAGCGCACCATCGAGCTGTCCGATGGCGGTCACGCCTTCGTGCGCCCGGTGCGCCCCGAGGACGACGCGCTGTTCCGCGCGTTCTTTGCCCGGGTCAGCGACGAGGATCTGCGCCTGCGCTTCTTCCAGTCGGTGAAGCACTTCAGCCACGAGTTCATCGCCCGTCTGACCCAGCTCGACTATGCGCGCTCGATCGCGCTGGTGGCCATCGAACCGCGCAGCGGCGAGATGCTCGGCGCCGTGCGCCTGCACGCGGATGCGGATTATCACCGCGGCGAGTACGGCATCCTGATCCGCTCCGACCTGAAGGGCCATGGCATCGGCTGGCGCCTGATGGCGATCATGATCGAGTATGCGAAGTGGCTGGGGCTGCACGTGGTCGAGGGACAGGTGCTGCGCGAGAACAGCACCATGCTGGCGATGTGCCAGAGCCTGGGCTTCAAGACCCGGCTGGACCCGGACGACCCGACGGTGATGATGGTGACCCTGCCGGTGCAGCAGGTGGACGTTCCCGAGGTGCCGCCGGTGGCGTGAGCATCACCTCATCGGCGGCGTCGTAACGCCGAAGTGATCGTGGCATACCGTCCGTGCGGTTGCGACAATACGGGCCATGACTGACCGCATCCCCTTGCTGCTGCTCCCCGGCCTGCTCAACGATGCCGAGCTGTGGCGCGCGCAGCTGGCCGACCTGGCCGATATCGCCGAGTGCAGCGTGGGCGACCAGACCCGCGGCGCGACCCTGCAGGCGGTGGCCGAGGATGTGCTGGCGCAGGCACCTGCGCGCTTCGCGCTGGCCGGGTTCTCGCTGGGAGGCTTCGTTGCCCAGCAGATCCTGCGCGTCGCACCGGAGCGGGTGCTGCGGCTGGCGCTGATCGACACCTCGATCCACGCCGATTCGCCGGAGCGCGCCGAGCAGCGTCGCAGCCAGCGCGCCAGCGTGCGCCTGCCCGGGAAGTTTCATGGATTCGGTGACGCCCTGATGCGCAGCTACATCGATGCCTCGCGGCTGGACGACTATGTACTGGTGCAGCGCGTGCGCGACATGACGGCGCGTCTTGGCGCGGAGGTGTTCCTGCGACAGAGCGCGCTGGAACGTCGTGACGGCCACGATGTGCTGGCCGGATATCGCGATCCGCTGCTGATCGTGTGCGGTGCCAACGACCGCATCACGCCATTGGCGGTGAGCGAGGAGATGCACGCGCTGGTACCGCACTCGCAGCTGGTGGTGGTGCCCGACTGCGGGCACCTGGCGCCGATGGAGAAGCCGGATGAGGTCAGTGCGGCGATGCGCGGGTGGCTGCTGCAGGACTGAAGGGCCCGCCGGGCATGGCCCGGCGCTACCTGTGGCGATCCGGTAGCGCCGGAGCGCGCCCGGCGGCCCCATCGCCATCGTCCGGTAGCGCCGGGCCGTGCCCGGCGGCTTCGGCTCAGTCCCAGGCCGGCGCGATGCCTTCCGGATTGGCCAGCCGATGCCCGCGGTCGAGCCTGGCAATCTGTGCCATGTCCTCCTCGGTCAAACGGATGGCCGCCGCTTCCAGATTGGAGGCCAGGTTCTCGCGCCGGGTCGAGGACGGAATCACCGCAAAGCCCTGCTGCAGTGCCCATGCCAGTGCGATCTGTGCCGGCGTGGCCTGGTGGCGGCCGGCGATGGCCTGGATCACCGGGTCCTTGATGACTTCGCCATAGGCCAGGCTCATGTAGGCGGTGACAGGGATGCCGTTTTCCTGCAGGAACTTCACCAGCAGGCGATTCTGCAGGTAGGGATGGATCTCGACCTGATTGGTGGCGATGGCGTCGGCGCCGAGGATGCCGATTGCCTTGCGCGTCTGCGCGATGGTGAAGTTGGAGATGCCGATCTCCCTGGTGAGGCCCTGCGCCCTGGCTTCGGCCAGCGCCGGCAGGTACTCCTCCATCGGCACGTCGACCTTGTCGTTCGGTGAGGGCCAGTGGATCAGCGCCAGGTCGACATGGTCGGTGCGCAGCTTCTTCAGGCTGTCGTGCAGGCTGGCCAGCAGCGCATCGCGCTTGAACTCGGTGATCCAGACCTTGGTGGTCAGGTAGATCTCGTCACGCGGCACGCCGGATTCGGCGATGGCCTCGCCGACCTCGGCCTCGTTGTCGTAGATCTGCGCGGTATCGATGGCGCGGTAACCGACGTCCAGTGCGTTGCGTACCGAGTCGATCACAGTCTGGCCTTTCAGGCGGAAGGTGCCGAGACCGAAAGCGGGGACAGTCATGGGGGAACTCCAGCTAATGGGGGGAAGGGCGCGGTAGATCCGCACAAGGGTAGGGCAGGGCCTGCATGCATGCCGGCAACGGTGCATTGCGCAGGCGTGGAGATGCGTCGGTAGTGAGCGGCGTCGTATCAGTGTGCGGTGATCGCGGTGCCCTCGGCGCGGTCGTCGATGCCGTCCCGACGGTCCAGGCGGCCGCTGAGCACGGTCAATGCATAGGCACCCACCACCACCAGCGCGCCCAGCCACGGCGTATGCATCAGGCCGACGTTCTCCACCACCAGGCCGCCCAGCGATGCGCCCAGGGCGATGCCGATGTTGAATGCAGCGATGTTCAGTCCGGATGCCACGTCGGTGGCCTGCGGCGCATAGCGCTGCGCCTGCTTGACCACATAGACCTGCAGTCCGGGCACGTTGCCGAAGGCCACCGCACCCAGGGCCAGCACCGTCAGCAACATCAACACCGTGTTGTAGGCGGTGAAGGTGAGCGCCAACAGGACCATGGCCAGCAGGGCGAAGATGCGCCTGAGCGCCGGAACCGGACCCATGCGGTCGGCCATGCGGCCGCCCCACAGATTGCCGATCGCCACCGACACGCCATACACCAGCAGTACCAGGCTGACCGCGTTGGCCGAGAAGCCGGTGACGTCCTGCAGGATGGGCGCCAGGTAGGTGAAGGCCAGGAACGTGCCGCCGTAGCCCAGTGCCGTCATCGCGTAGACCAGCAGCAGGCGCGGCTGGGCCAGCACGGCCAGCTGCTGGCGGAAGCGGGCGGGCGCGCTCTGCGGCACAGTGCGCGGCACGAACAGCGCCGCGCCGACCAGGGCGATCACACCCAGGCCGGCCACGGCCAGGAAGGTCGCGCGCCAGCCCAGGTGCTGGCCGATGAAGGTGCCCAGCGGCACGCCGGTCACCAGTGCGACGGTCAGCCCGGTGAACATGATCGCGATCGCGCTGGCGGCCTTTTCTTTCGGCACCACCGCCGTGGCGATGATCGAGCCGATCGAGAAGAACACGCCATGGGCGAGGCCGGTCAGGATGCGGGCGACAATCAGCGAGGCGTAGCCCGGTGCCATCCAGGCGATGACGTTGCCCAGCGTGAACAGCGCCATCAGTGCCACCAGCAGGGTCTTGCGCGGCACGCGGCCGGTCAGCGCGGTCAGCACCGGCGCGCCGATGGCTACGCCCAGGGCGTACAGCGAGACCAGCAGGCCGGCCGAAGGCAGGCTGACCTGCAGGTCGGCGGCGATGGTCGGAATCAGGCCGACGATGACGAATTCGGTGGTGCCGATGGCGAAGGCGCCCAGGGTCAGCGCCAGCAGGGCGAGAGGAATGCCGCGGATCATGGCGGGCTCCGGAGGAAGGAAGGCGCGCAGTGTGCGCGGCCCACCTTTGCCGAAAAACCGGTCTTCACGCCAATCACTCTTGCCTGGTGGTCAATAATGGCGCCATGAAGACCACCCTCGATGAAATGCAGGCCTTTCTGGCCGTGATCGACAGCGGTTCGATCAGTGCCGCCGCCGAGCAGCTGGGTCAGACCCCTTCCGGGGTGAGCCGGGCGCTGGGGCGGCTGGAGGACAAGCTGGGCACCACCCTGCTGACCCGTACCACGCGCCGGCTGCACCTGACCGCCGAAGGCGAGGCCTACCTGCGCCATGCACGGGCGATCATCGACGCGGTGGAGTCGGCAGAAGAGCAGATGGCGGCGCGCCGCGAGCGCCCGGCTGGACGCCTGCGGGTGGATGCGGCCATGCCGTTCGTGCTGCACGTGATCGTCCCCCTGGTGGCGGACTACCGCGCGCGATACCCGGAGGTGCAGCTGGAGTTGAACAGTTCCGAACGCTACATCGACCTGCTGGAACGACGCACCGACGTGGCCATCCGCATCGGCCCACTGGCCGACTCAACGCTGCACGCGCGCTCGCTGGGCCGCTGCCGGCTGCAGCTGCTGGCCAGCCCGGGCTACCTGGCCGAGCACGGTGAACCGGCCAGCGTGGCGGCGCTGGGTCAGCACACGCTGCTGGGATTCAATGAACCCGAATCGCTGAACCGCTGGCCCGTGCCGGGCGACGCCGACGGCCAGCTGCTGGTACGGCCGGACATCGCCGTATCCAGCGGCGAGACCCTGCGCCGGTTGGCGGTGGAAGGGGTGGGCATCACCTGCCTGTCGGACTTCGTCACCGAACGCGACCGTGCTGCCGGCACGCTGGTGCCGGTACTGGCTGCACAGACGCTGGATGTCTACCAGCCGATCCACGCCGTGTACTACCGCAACACGGCGGTCTCGGCGCGAATCAGCTCGTTCCTGGACCATCTCGGTGACGCGATGGTGCAGTCGGATTACCTGCGCTAGGCATGCCACGCTCGCCGGGCATGGCCCGGCGTTACCTGCGCGTTCCGCAGAGCCGGACCCATGCTCGGCTGCACAGGGTCCATGCAGTCCTTCAGGCCGCGCGCGCCAGCGCATCGCCGCTCGCCGCGGGGGGCGACAGATCGAACACATCCACCGCGTCCATCAACCGGTCCGCCTGCTGCTCCAGGCTGCGCGCGGCGGCGCTGGCCTCTTCCACCAGCGCGGCATTCTGCTGGGTCGCGCCGTCCATCTGCACCACGGTCTGGTTGACCTGTTCGATGCCTGCACTCTGTTCCTGCGACGCGGCGGAGATCTCGGCCATGATGTCGGTCACGCGCTGCACCGAGGCGACGATCTCGGCCATGGTCATGCCCGCCTGGCGCACGCGTTGTGCGCCATCGGCCACCTGGTCCACCGAGGTATCGATCAGCGTCTTGATCTCCTTGGCCGCATTGGCTGAACGCTGCGCCAGCGTACGCACCTCACTGGCCACCACGGCGAAGCCCCGGCCCTGCTCACCGGCACGCGCAGCCTCCACCGCTGCGTTCAACGCCAGGATATTGGTCTGGAAGGCGATGCCATCGATCACGCTGATGATGTCGGCGATCTGCCGCGAAGAAGCTTCGATCGCCCCCATCGTCGCCACCACCTGCGTGACCACCTCGCCCCCCTGCGAGGCAACCTCGTGCGCGCCGATCGCAAGCTGGTTGGCCTGGCGTGCGTGCTCGGCGTTCTGGCGCACGGTGGAGGTCAGTTCCTCCATCGATGCTGCCGTCTCCTCCAGGTTGGCAGCCTGCTGCTCGGTGCGGCGCGACAGGTCGTTGTTGCCGGCGGCGATCTCGGCGGCCGCGGCATGGATGCTGCCCGAAGTGTGCTTGATGTCGGTGACGATGGTGGCCAGCTGCGCCGCAGTCGTGTTGGCATCGCCAGCGATGCGGGCGAACACGCCCTGGAAGCTGCCGTGCATGCGCGCGCCAAGCCGGCCATCGGCAATCGCGCGCAGCATCGTTGAGACCTCGCCGAGATTCTGCTCGGTGGTCTGCATGAGCTGGTTCAGGCCCTCCACCATCGCGCGGAAGTCATGCTCGAAGCGCGCGCTGTCACCGCGCTGGCTGAAATCGCCGGCCGCAGCGGCGGCGGCAAGGCGGCGGATCTCGCCGTTGATGGTGCCAAGGTTGGCCTTGGCAGTATCCAGCGCTTCGGTGATGACGGCCTTCTCGCCTGGCAGGCGCTCCATGTCCTCGCTGAGATCGCCCACCGCATAGCGGCCCATGATCGTGATCGCGCGCATCTTCACCCGGATGTGCGCGTCGACCAGCGCGTTGCTGTCGGCCACCATGGTTCCGAATGCGCCAGGGAAGGCGCTGGCATCCATGCGATAGCTGATCGAGCCGGCGTCATGCGCCTTCGCCATTGCCGCCTGCGCCTCGAGCACGCCGCCCACCGTGGCCTGCACGGCCTGCATGGCCTGCGCCAGCCGGCCCACTTCATCGCGGCTGCGAACCTGCACGACGTGCTGCAGGTCGCCAGCGGCCACGGCGCGCGCAGCCGCCTCCACCGCCAGCACCGGTTGCACCACCGCGCGGCGCAGCCACCAGGCCAGGCCCATCAGCAGCAGCGCAGCGGCGACCACGGTCAGCACCGCGCACAGCAGCAGCATCTGCCTTGCCTGCTGCGCGCGCGTGGCCACCGCGGCCTCGGCCACCCGGGTGGCCTGCGTGCTCAGCGCGTCCAGCGATGCGGCCACCGCGCGGTCCTTGCCCCGCACCAGGGTATCGCCGGCAGTGGCATCGTAGCCGGCAGCAGCAAACGCCTGCAGGGCAGCGTGATAGTCCTTCTGCAGCTGCGCGTGCAGGCCAGCGAAGGCGAGGGCGAGCTCGCGCGTACGCGAATCGGGGCTGCTGGCCAGCCCGCGTGCCAGTCCATCGACGATTCTGCCTTCGCTGTCGAATGCATCCAGATGACGCTGGCGCAGGACCGGATCGTGGCCCCGCAGCAGCACGTTCTTCCATTCCTGCACCTGGCCACGGAACTCGCGCTGCAGGCGTTCGGCATCGCGGCCATGGGCGACTTCGGCAGGCACCTCGGCAGACAGCTTCAGCCAGGCCGACGCCAGGCCGGCCAAGGCACACAGCAGGATGACGGCGAGGCCAAGGGATACGGCGCCGAGCAGCTTCGTCTGCAGTCGCGGCGCATGGGGAGAGGCATTCATGGGGCGAGATCTCGGAAGGGGGGCGATGCGGTATCGACCTGATCTCGCGTGCTCTGAAGTGCGATAAGGATCACATTATCGTTTCGTTCAACGAGGTGAAGGAAATGTTTCACAGGACAGATGTGTCCATATGGAACGAAACAGGACGCTCGACAGGGGATATAAATGTAACTATTTTTGTTACATGAAATCCTCGAACCCGCTTTCCGACGCGCTGCACGTGATGGCCCATCTGGTGGGCCAGCAGGGGCCGCGCACCTCCGAACAGCTGGCCATGTGCCTGCCGACCCATCCGGTGGTGATCCGCCGGCTGCTGGCGCAGATGCACAAGGCCGGGCTGGTGCGCAGCACACGCGGGCACGGCGGTGGCAGCCAGCTGGCGCGCGATGCCACCCGCATCACCCTGCACGACATCTACCTGGCGGTCGGCGCACCGCCGCTGGTGCAGATCGGCACACGCGGCGCAGGTCGTGGCTGCCCGATCCAGCAACTGGTCGATTCGGCGCTGCTCGATGGTGCCCGCGAAGCGCAGCGATTGCTGGAACACCGCCTGCAGTCCACCACGCTCGACCAGCTCGGCGCGGAGTTCGCGCGCCACCTCGCCCATCACCGCTCCCTGGAAGGACACCATGAATCCTGAAGTGATCATCGTCGGCGGCAGTTACGCCGGCATCGCCGCGGGCCTGATCCTGGCCCGCGCACGCCGCGCGGTTACCGTCATCGACGCCGGCCTGCCCCGCAACCGTGCGGCCAGCCATTCGCATGGCGTCCTCGGCCTGGACGGCATCAGTGGTGCCGAGCTGTTGAAGACGGCGCGCCAGCAGCTGCTGGACTATCCCAGCGTGCGCTGGATCCATGCC
This sequence comes from Stenotrophomonas sp. TWI169, assembly GCF_039674705.1. Lineage (NCBI taxonomy): Bacteria > Pseudomonadati > Pseudomonadota > Gammaproteobacteria > Lysobacterales > Lysobacteraceae > Stenotrophomonas > Stenotrophomonas sp. TWI169. The sequence goes on from NZ_JBDJOB010000004.1 coordinate 104,138, forward strand.
GAGGCCGCGCACGCCACCGCCAGCCCCGACGGTGTCGAGGTCCGCACCGCGGATGGCCAGGTGCTGGCCGCACGCAAGCTGCTGCTGGCCAGTGGCATCAGTGACCAGCTGCCGGACCTGCCCGGCCTGGCCGAGCGCTGGGGCAGCACCGTGCTGCATTGTCCCTACTGCCATGGCTACGAAGTCGGCGGCGGAGCGATCGGCGTGCTCGGCGGCCATCCGATGTCGGCCGGCAAGGCACCGCTGTTCGCCGACTGGGGCAATGTCACCTTCTTCAGCCAGGCGGGGGAGATCAGTGAGGAGGAACGCGTGGCCATGCAGCAGCGTGGCGTGCAGATCGAGATCTCGCCGGTGATTGCCGTGCAGGGCGACCAGCCGACCTGGCTGGAAGTGGAACTGGCCGATGGCCGTCGCATCGCCCAGCGCGCGCTGTTCGTTCCAGCCACCCAGGCGATGGCCACGCCGCTGGTGCAGCAGCTGGGCTGCGCGCTGGTCGAAAGCCCGCTGGGCGTGCTGATCGAGGTGGACGCGATGAAGCAGACCTCGGTGCCGAACGTGTACGCCGCAGGCGACGCGACCACGGTCGGCAATATCACCCTGGCCGCCGCCGAAGGGGTGCGTGCCGGGATCGGCGTGCATCACGCGCTGGTCAGCGAAGACAGCATCGGGTGACGGAAAGGGCCGGATTCCGCTCTCTTGAACGACATCCGGCCCGCCCCATCAGCCTTTGACGCACAGCACCTGGCGCAGTGTGTGGACCACGTCCACCAGGTCGAGCTGGGCGGCCATCACATCGTCGATCGACTTGTACGCCGCCGGCGATTCATCCAGCACGCCGCTGTCCTTGCGGCATTCCACATGCGCGGTCGCCTCGCGGTGCTGGGCCAGGGTGATCCGCTCGCGTGCCGTGCCGCGGCTCATCACCCGGCCTGCGCCGTGGCTGCAGCTGTGGAAACTGTCTGCATTGCCCTTGCCACGCACGATGTAGCTGCGCGTGCCCATGCTGCCGGGGATGATGCCCAGCTCGCCCTGGCGTGCACTGACCGCACCCTTGCGGGTGACCAGCAGTTCCTGCCCGGCGTGCGTTTCCTTCTGCACGTAGTTGTGGTGGCAGTTGACGGCCATCGCCGCCAGCCGGAACGGCGGCAGCCGATGCCGCATCTCGGCCAGCACGCGCGCCATCATCGCCTCGCGATTGTGCCGCGCGTAGTCCTGCGCCCAGGACACCGCTTCCACGTAGTCGTCGAACAGCGGCTCGCCTTCCATGAAGAAGGCCAGGTCCTTGTCAGGCAGATGGAAACCGAGCACGCGGCGCTCCAGCTCGCGACGCGCCTGCTCGATGAAGTACGTGCCGATCAGGTTCCCGGTGCCACGCGAGCCGCTGTGCAGCATTACCCACACGGCATCCGTTTCATCCAGGCACAGCTCGATGAAGTGGTTGCCACCTCCCAGCGTGCCCAGCTGGCGATCGAGCTTGTCGGTGCGGATCCGGCGATGCCTGTCCTTGATCTTCTCCAGGCCAGCGGCCAGGCCGGACTGCACCAGCCGCGTGTGGATGCTGTCGGGCATGCGCTGATGCTCGCCACCGCGACCGTTGCCGACCGGGATGCTGCGCTCGATGCTGTTGCGCAGCTGCCGCAGGTCATCGGGCAGGTCGTTGGCCTGCAGCGTCGTGCGCACCGCGGCCATGCCGCAGCCGATGTCCACGCCCACCGCCGCCGGAATGATCGCCCCGCGGGTCGGGATCACCGAGCCGACGGTCGCGCCCTTTCCCAGGTGCACGTCCGGCATCACGGCCACCCAGGGCCCGACGAATGGAATGGCGGCGATGTTGCGCAGCTGCTCATGGGCCTGCGCTTCCAGCGGCACGCCGTTCACCCAGCCCTTGATCGGCGTGGTGCCCTCGGCATGCAGCCATTGATAGGTGTGTTGTGTATCCATGTTGCAATCCATCTCCATGATGGGCCGGCGGCGCGTCCCTGCGCCGCCCCAGCCCCCTACTTCATCGTCACCAGCTGCTTCAGCACGCCATCCAGGCCGCCGAACACGGTGAGCTTGTCGATCTTCTCGGTGACCTTCTCCAGCGCCTCCAGCTCCTTCAACCGCATCAGCACCGGGTTGTCCTCGATCAGCCTGGCGGTATTGAGCTGCGAGCGGGTGGCGTTGGCCTCCTCGCGGCGGCGGATCACGCTGGCCTGTGCCTGCTTCTCGGCCAGCACCACGCCGTTGAGGATCTCCTTCATCTCGCCCGGCAGGATCACGTCCTTGATGCCGACACCCAGCAGCTGCACACCGTGGCCCTCGATCGCGGCCCGCACGTGCGCGGCGATCTCACCGTCCAGCGCCACCTTCTCGCCCAGCAGCTCATCCAGGCTGCGCGTGGCGATCGCCTGGCGCAGGCCGAACTGCAGCTGCCGGTAGATGAACTCGTCGGCGTTGCTGAGCGTGCGGTGTGCACGCACCGGGTCGACCACCTGCACGGTCGCGGCCAGGTTCACCCGCAGGGTCACCTTGTCGCGGCTGAGCAGCTCCTGGCCGGACACGTCGAGCGAACGCGCGCGCAGTTCGACGCGCTCCACCGACACGTTGCCGTTGAAATTCCAGAACGCGTGCAGTCCGGCATCCAGGGTCTGTCGCAGCGTACCGTCGACGAACAGCAGGCCGACCGATTCGCTCGGCACGGTGCTGATCACCGCCACGCGCGGCAGTACGCCCAGCTGGCCCAGGTGCTGCTGCACGTCGGCCGGCACGCGCGGTTCGTCACCCAGGGCCATCACGCGCACCTCGGTGTCGACCGAACCCCGCCAGTAAAGATGGCGGCTGCCAGGCGGCAGGACATCGTCGATACGGCCATTGCGCAGCAGCAGACCCACCTGTGCAGCGCCGATATCGGCCAGCACGAAGTGTTCGTGCAGCTGTGCTCCCAGCGCGTCGATCAGGCTGTCCTGGTCGCTGCCGTTGTAGGCGCTGCCCTTCGATGCGTTGTGCACGGTCACCTGCGGCGAGCCGCCGAACCGCGACAGGCGGTGCACGCCCGGCAGCAGCACCTGCTGGAAACGACGGTTGCGATACACCAGGCCGCGCTCGCCGTCGCCGATCACGACCTTGATGGTCCAGAACATGGGAGTCTCTCCTTGTATGGCTCTGGTGGTTCGACCCGATGGAAATCCGTCGCCGTGACCCGGGCCGATCAGGTCGTGGCGAGGCGGCCTGCACACCCGTGCAGGCCGCGGAAGAGGGCGGCCACCGGTGGACGGTCCGCGCGCGGAGCCTTCGGTGCGCCGGCAGTACCGCCATGGGCGCCGCCGGCAGGCAGCACCGGGGTGGACCAGGGCGGGCAGTGACGGCGGACCGGGGCCCGGCGTGCGGTCCGTTGCTTCCACTTCTCCGCCCGAAGGCGATGTCCGTGGATGGCGACGATGGCCGCTGGGACGTGCGTCCCGGGTGTTGCTTCAAGTCATGACGTGACAGGTCATGTGGTTTGGAGTGGGAATTGAACCCACGACAGACGGACTCAGGATCCGTTGCTCTGACCAGGCTGAGCTATCCAGTTGGGAACCGCGCGGAATCGAACCGCGTGCCGGCGAACCGGCGCCTGCGACCAGCAGGCGATCCAGGCGAGGGCATGTCCGCGACCTCCGGCATACGCTACGGCAGCGCCGCGCGCACCAGCCCGCCATTGAAGCGGGACCGTTGGAAAATCGAGGGTGCAGGCCATCGACATTATCGGCGGGCGATAATGTTGTGAGGCGATGCAGATAATGTCCGGGCACGGCCGCCCGCGCGAAGATAAACTCCGGCGTGCAGGTAATGGCCGATCAGTGTGCGGCGGAATGCCGCGCGGGGTGCAGTTCTGGCATCGCGGGTCCTTGTGCCGACGCAAACGAAAACGCCCCCGGGACATGCGTTCCGAGGGCGTCGTCAAGCCTCGGAGATCGGGGTGGCCGATCTCCGCAGGGCGGGTATCAGGCCGTTGTGGGCAGTGCTTCCTTGCCGGACGCGCGCGCCAGCACATCCATGCGCAGGCATGGCAGCAGTGTGGCGATGGCGGAGAAATGCGCGTTCAAGGGAAACATCCAGGCGGGTGTTGAAACGAGGTGCGCACGATAAACCACGATTTAGTCGTGCGCAACCATTTTGTTGAATTATTTTCTTCCGCCCGATGCCGGCGACCGCCCCCGGCCAATCTCAGCCTTCCGCGCTTGCCGCGTCCAGCTGCGCGACATCCTGCACGCTCAGCGATACATTCGCCGCGGCCAGCAGGTCGTGCAGCTGTTCGGCGCTGGTGGCGCTGACGATCGGCGCGGTGATCGACGGCCGTGCGATCTGCCATGCCAGTGCGATCTGTGCCGGGCTGGCAGTGTGCTTGCTGGCCACGTCATCCAGCGCTTCCAGGATGCGCAGGCCGCGCGGGTTGAGATAACGCTTCACCACGTTCTCGCCCCGCGCCGGGCTTTTGCCCGCATCGGCTGCCGTGCGGTACTTGCCGCTCAGGAAGCCGCTGGCCAGTGCGTAATAGCCGATCACGCCGATCTGCTCGCGCTGCACCAGCGGTTCCAGCGCGGTCTCGTAGCCGGCGCGGTCGTAGAGGTTGTACTCCGGCTGCAGGGTTTCGTAACGCGGCAGCTTGTAATCGGTGGATACCTTCAGCGCATCGGCCAGGCGGGTGGCGCTGTAGTTGGAGGCACCGATGGCGCGCACCTTGCCGGCTTCGATCAGGCGACCGAACGCGGCCAGCGTGGCTTCCAGCGGTGTCGACTCATCATCCTCGTGGGCCTGGTACAGATCGATCACATCGGTCTGCAGGCGACGCAGCGAGTCTTCCACCGCCGCATTGATGTTGTCCGGGGTCAGCCCTGGGCGTTCGGCCCATTTGCCGACCTTGGTCGCCAGCACCACCTTCTCGCGCTTGCCGCTGCGGGCGAACCACCTGCCGATCAGCGTCTCCGATTCGCCGCCTGCATTGCCGGGCACCCAGGCCGAGTACACGTCGGCGGTGTCGACCAGGTTGAAGCCGGCGTCGACGAAGGCATCGAGCAGGGCGAAGCTGGCCTTCTCGTCGGCGCTCCAGCCGAACACGTTGCCTCCGAAGGCGAGCGGACGTACATGCAGGCCGGAACGGCCCAGTTCACGGGTTGCCGTCATGGGCACGGTCTCCTTGGGGGAAGTGCTCCAGAATAGAACGCGTTGTGTTACCGCGCTGCGGCGCTGACCACAAAACAGTGTTCCGCGACGGGCGCGCGGCTAACGATTTGTGAACACCTGGCACGCGGTGACTGCTAGTCTCGCCGCATCATTCCGCTGGAGTCGCCCCGATGATGCCTGCTTCGTCCCTGCGTGGTTGCCGCCTGTTGCTTGCTTCCGCCCTGCTTGCTGCCGTGCCCGCGTACGCTGCGCCGACCTTGGTGGCGCCGGCGCAGATCCAGGTATCGCCCGCCATCGACGCTGCGGTGAAGGCGTCGACCCGTGATCCGGCCAACGTCAAGCGTGATGGCTACCGTCATCCGGCACAGTCGCTGGCCTTCTTCTCGGTGGCACCGGAGAAGACCGTCATCGAAATCACTCCGGGCAACGGTTGGTATTCGGAAATCCTCGCGCCGCTGCTGCATGACAAGGGCCGGTACGTGGCAGCCGTGGTCGACCCGATGGCGGTGGCAGAAGGTCGTGGCCGCGACTACCAGCAGCGCAGCCGCGATGGCCTGGAAAAGAAGTTCGCCGGTGCGCCGGCACAGTTCGGCAAAGCAGTCGTGGTCGCCTACGATCCGGCCAAGCCGGTGTTCGGACCGGCCAACTCGGCCGATGTGGTGCTGACCTTCCGCAACGTGCACAACTGGCGCAAGGCCGGCCAGGCGCAGGGCATGTTCCAGGGCTTCTTCAACGTGCTCAAGCCGGGCGGCGTGCTGGGCGTGGTGGAGCACCGCGCCAAGGCCGATGTGGCCGACGATGATGACACTGGTTATGTCGGCCAGCAGCAGGTGATCGCCTTGGCCGAGGCCGCCGGCTTCAGGTTGGATGCGCGCAGCGAGATCAATGCCAACCCGCGCGACACCAAGGATCATCCCAACGGCGTGTGGACCCTGCCGCCGACCAACCAGCATGACAAGGCCGACGCCGCGAAGTACCAGGCCATCGGCGAAAGCGATCGCATGACCCTGCGCTTCATCAAGCCCTGAGTCGAAGCCTCGCAGCCGCAAGCGGCAATGGACACACGTGTATCCGCCGGGCCTGGCCCGGCGCGACAGTCAAAGGAGTGAGCGGTTGAAGAAGATCCTGTACATCGTGATCGCAGTACTGGTGCTGGTACGCCTGTTCGACTTCGCCTTCCATGGCGGCAATACCTATGACCTGCTGGGCGCGGTGGGGTTCGCGGTGCTGTTGATCGGCATCCTGCAGGATGAACGCGCGCGCCGTGCGAGCCCGCCATTGGCGTCCCAGCGGCGGCGGGCGGCGACCGCATCGGCCTGTGGCATTGCGCTGGTGCTTGTTTCGTTCCTGCTGAAGTGGAAGGTCTTCGGCTGAGGCGCCCGTGATCGCGATGGCAGCGCCGGGATGGGACAATGCCGCATCCACCGCCTGCCGTGCCTGCGATGCTGATTGTCTTCAACAAGCCGTTCAATGTGCTGTGCCAGTTCACCGATCGCAGCGTCCCGCCGCGCCCGACCCTGGCGGGGTTCGGCCTGCCGCCGCGTGTCTATGCAGCCGGCCGGCTGGATCATGACAGCGAAGGCCTGCTGCTGCTGACCGACAACGGCCCCTTGGCGCACAGGTTGACCGACCCGAAGCACAAGGCCGACAAGACCTACTGGGTGCAGGTGGAAGGCACGCCTGGCGAGGACCAGCTGCAGCGCCTGCGCAGCGGCGTGATCCTCAATGACGGGCCGACCCTGCCGGCGAAGGTCGAACGGCTCGATCCCGCGCCGGAGCTGTGGACGCGCGATCCGCCCGTGCGCTTCCGCAAGACCGTTGCCGATACCTGGCTGGCGATTACGATCCGCGAAGGGCGCAACCGCCAGGTACGGCGGATGACCGCCGCCGTGAACCTGCCCACCCTGCGCCTGGTGCGGGTGGCAATGGGTCCTTACCGGCTGGATGATCTGCGCCCCGGACAGTGGCGGCAGATCGGCTGAAACGAAACGGGCCGGAGATCACCCACAGGAGATCTCCGGCCCGGATGCAGCCGCCTGCCTCAGGCGTCGCTGCCGATATCGCTGTGCTCGTCGACCACGGTGTCGTTGCGGCGGTCGCGGGCACTGATGCGCTGCGCCTGGCCATCGACGACGTGACCATTGGCCGCCTTCTTCTTCTGCTGCTTGCGATACAGGGCATAGCCGAGCAGACCCACACCCACTGCCGCGGCGGCGATGGTCACTGCCGGATTGCGGCGGGCGAACTTGGTGGCAACCTTGCCACCGGTCTTCACTGCGCCCAGTGCGGCTCCCGTCTTGATCCAGTCGCTGGCCTGCGGACCCAGATGGCGCAGGCTGCCGCCGGCACTCTTCAGGCCGTCGCCCGCGGTGTGGGCCAGGTCCAGGGCGCGCTCCAGGGCGCGGTCGGTAATCACGGTCAGTCTGCTCATGCGGGGGTCCTTTGCCTCGGGTCGAAGTCCAGTGTGGCGCGTTGCCCGTAAACGGTATGTCAGTCGGGCAGTCACACGGCGTGACTCTACGCGCTCCATTCAGGATCAGGCAGGATTGCTATGTTCCCCGTGGTTTGGCCCGGTGGGTGGCGGTGGCCGTCCACGGGTCGTCCGGCCAGGGATGGCGGGGATAGCGGCCCTTCATCTCTTTCTTCACCTCGGCATAGGTGTTTTCCCAGAAGTTGCGCAGGTCCTGGGTGACCTGCAGCGGACGACCGCCGGGTGACAGCAGGTGCAGGGTCAGTGGCACGCGCCCATCGGCGATGCGGGGAGTGTCTGCCAGTCCGAACAACTCCTGCAGCTTCACGGCCAGCACCGGTGGCAGCGGTTCGCCGGACTCGCTGTCCAGTGCATAGGTGATGGGCCGCTCCAGCCCGGAGGGCACAGTGATGCGGGTTGGCGCATGCCGCTCCACGAGCTGCCGCTGTGACCATGCCAGGGGCGACTTCAGCGCTTCTGCGAAGCTGGCTTCGTCCAGCGCATCGAGGCGGCTCTTGCCGGCAAACGCAGGCTGCAGCCACTGCGCGCGGGTGGCGAGCAGCGTGGCATCGCTGCAGTCGGGCAGCTCCAGCTCGGGCATCCAGCGACGCAGCGACTCCATCCGTGCCTGCCATTGGCGCAGGGCCTCGGTCCACGGCAGTGCCTGCAGGCCGAGCTCGGCAACAGCCTCGGTCAAGGCGCCGGCCGCGTGTTCCGGGTCGACCCGGCCCGCCGAGCGACTGTCCAGCACGATGCGATCGAAGCGGGTTTCGCGCAGTGCGACCAGCGCACGCCGTTCGCCGTCCCAGCGCACCGTGTCGGTGGTGACGAAGCGCTGCGGGTAGATCCTGCGCAGATGGTCCTCATCGACCGGCGCGGCGCGCAGCAGAAGCGCATCGCGGGCCTCGAAACGCAGTTCGCTGGCGACCAGCCACGGTTCGCCACGCAGATCGCTCAGTTCATGCAGGCGCGCGCTGCGCCCGTTGGCGAGCAGGTAGCGCAGCGGATCGCCCGGATGCTGGAAGCCGATGCGATCGGGAAAAGCGTGCGCCAGCAGATCGCCCAGCGCGTGCGCTTCGATGCTGGCAGGGGGCGCGGCATCGCAGCGCAGCCGACGCCGCCACTGGCGCGCGGCGGCATCAATGGCAGCCAGTCCACCACGACTGGCATCGGCCGGCGCGCGGCCAGCACGGAACGCGGCCAGCGCGCGCCAGCGTGCCGCCAGTGCATCGCCGCCCTGGCGCAGGGGGTCGCGTGCTTCCAGCAGCGCCGCCAGATCGGCCGCCAGCGCCTGTGCGTGCGGGTCAGGGGCGGCGAGCAGCATCGCGGCCATGCGTGGATGGGTACCCAGCGCCAGCACGCGTCGGCCCAAGGCGGTGATCGCGCCCGACTCCGACAACGCGCCCAGGCGGTGCAGCAGCTCGCGCGCCGCACCCATCGGTCCGCTTGGGGGCGGATCGAGAAAGCGCAGGTCGCTGCTGCCCCACGCCGCCAGTTCCAGCGCCAGTCCTGCCAGTTCGACCTGGTCGATCTCGGCACGCCGCTGAGGCTCCAGCCGCTGCGACTGCGGCCACAGGCGCCAGGCCACGCCCTCGGCCACGCGGCCGGCACGACCGGCACGCTGGTCGGCCGAGGCCTGCGCAATGGCCAGCACGTCCAGGCGGGTGAAGCCGCTGTTCGGGTCATAGCGGGGCTCGCGTGCCAGGCCGCTGTCGATCACCACGCGCACGCCGGGCAGGGTCACCGAGGATTCGGCCACGTTGGTGGCCAGCACCACGCGGCGGCGGCCCTCATCTGCGGGTTGCAGCACGCGCGCCTGCTGTTCCACCGGCAGTTCGCCATGCAGTGCCAGGACCTCGGTGTTGCCGCCGATCGATTCCTGCAGACCGGCCTGCACGCGGGCGATCTCCCGCTGGCCAGGCAGGAACACCAGCACGTCGCCCGGGTGCTCGACCAGCGCCTGCTGCACTGCGCGGCGGACCTGCAGTTCCAGCGATTCTTCGCGACGCGCCGGGAAGTGGCTGACGGTCACGGGGTAGCTGCGGCCCTCGCTGCTCAAGCGGGGTGCGTCGAGGAAGCGTGCCAGCCGCTCGCCATCCAGGGTCGCCGACATGACCACCAGCCGCAGGTCGTGGCGCAGCTGTGCCTGTACGTCCAGCGCCAGTGCCAATCCCAGGTCGCCGCTGAGGTGGCGCTCATGGAACTCGTCGAACAGGATCGCGCCCACCTGTTCCAGCAACGGGTCGTCCTGCAGCATGCGGGTCAGGATGCCTTCGGTCACCACCTCGATGCGGGTGCGCGCGGACACCCGGTTCTCGAAGCGGATGCGGTAGCCGACGGTATCGCCGACCTCCTCGCCGAGCTGCCTTGCCATGAACATCGCTGCGCTGCGCGCGGCCACCCGGCGCGGCTCCAGCAGGATGATCCTGCGGCCCTGCAGCCACGGTGCATCGAGCAGCGCCAGCGGTACCTGGGTGGTCTTGCCGGCGCCCGGTGGTGCCTCCAGCACGAGCCGTGGCTGTGCGGCCAGATGCTGCTGGATCTGCGGCAGCAGCGGAGAAATGGGGAAGTGCGGGGCGTTCATGCGCAAAGGATAAGGGGCCACGCTGGGCGCGGGTACAATGCGCAGGCACATTTCCTCCGCGATGACCATGCACCTGATCGATATCGGCGCCAATCTGACCCACGACTCCTTCGACCGCGACCGCGACGCCGTGCTGCAGCGTGCCCGCCAGGCCGGGGTGGTGCAGATGGTGGTCACGGGGGCCAGCCGCGAGCACTCTCCGCTGGCGCTGCAGCTGGCCCAGCAGCATCCGGGATTCCTGTATGCGACGGCCGGCGTACACCCGCATCATGCGGTGGAGTACACCGAAGAATGCGATGCAGAGATGCGCGCCCTGCATGCCCACCCGGAAGTGGTGGCGGTCGGCGAGTGCGGACTGGACTACTTCCGTGACTTCTCGCCGCGACCTGCCCAGCACCGTGCGTTCGAGCGCCAGCTGCAGCTGGCGGCGGAGAACGGCAAGCCGCTGTTCCTGCACCAGCGCGACGCGCACGCCGACTTCATGGCGCAGATGAAGAACTTCGAGGGTCGCCTCGGGCCGGCGGTGGTGCACTGCTTCACCGGTGAACGGGAGGAGTTGTTTGATTACCTCGACCAGGACTGGTACATCGGCATCACCGGCTGGCTCTGCGACGAGCGTCGCGGGGCGCACCTGCGCGAGCTGGTGAAGAGCATTCCAGCCGATCGCCTGATGATCGAGACCGATGCGCCGTACCTGCTGCCGCGCACGCTCAAGCCGATGCCGAAGGATCGCCGCAACGAACCGATGTTCCTTTCGCACATCGTCGAGGAGTTGGCCCGTGATCGTGGCGAGGACGTCGTGCTGACCGCAGCCCATGCAACGGCGGCGGCCCGTGCCTTCTTCCGGCTGCCCGACGCCGACACTACACGTCAGCCGTGAATGCCCGGATCCGGTAACGCTCGGCCATGCCCGGCGAGCGAAGCGGCAAGATCCGTCAGCCCTTCCCGATACGTCGGAAACTGCGGCGCCCACCCCAGCGCTTCGCGCGTACCGCGGCTGTCGATGCGCTTGCTGCCTTCGTAGAAGCGGCGCAGGGCCGGGCTCAGCGCCGGGTCGTCCCACGCCATTGCCGGTGGCATCGCAAAGCCTCCCAGCTGCGCGGCGAAGGCCAGCACGTCCTGTGGCGGTGCCGGCTCATCGTCGCTGGGCAAGTACAGCGCCTGCAGGGCGGGTCGCCGCATCGCCGCGATGATCACCGCCACCAGGTCCTGCACATGCAGGCGGTTGAACAACAGGCCCGGCTTCAGCACATGGCGGGCACGTCCCTGCGCGAGCTGCACCAGTGCGTTGCGGCCGGGACCATACAGCCCGGGCAGCCGGAACACTGCCGAGGCGATGCCGCGCCGGCTGGCCAGTGCGCGCCATTGCGACTCCGCGCGCAGGCGCTGCAGGCCCGCAGGCCCGGTGGCGTCGGCCACGCTGTCCGCATCGATCCAGCCGCCCTGGCGGTCGCCGTACACCGACGTTGACGACAGATAGCCCACCCACTGCAATGCGGGACTGTCTTCCAGTGCCGTGCGCAGCATGCGCACTGCCGGGTCGCCGTCGGCATCGGGCGGTATGCTGCCCAGCACCGCATCGGCGCGCGCGATGTCATCCAGAAGCGCGGGTGCAGGTGCTGTTCCAGCGCAGAGTCGATGGCAGCGCAGGCCATCCACGGCTGCCGTGGCCGGATCGCGTACGGCGCCGGCGACCTGCACGCCCAGCGCTTCCAGGCGAGCCGCCAGTACGCGCCCGCTCCAGCCCATGCCCAGGATCAGCACCCGTCCGGGCAACGGACCGGCCGGCAGCGTCAGGCTCACGCCCGGCGCTGCGCCTGGTAGGCCTGCAGGCTGCTGTAGGCGACCTGCAGCAGCACGCCCTGCTGGCCGGCGCTGCGTGCACGCGCCAGCATGTCACCGACGATGTGGCCGGCCTCCACCTGCTGCCCGGCCTCCAGGTCACGCAACATCGAGGCCTTCAATGCCGAGCCGGCCTGGGTCAACGTGCCGCGCGCAGTGTCCTGCGCTGCCGCCGGGACTGCCTCACCGGCCGCCTCCGCCACGGCCAGGCACTCGTCGTACAGGCCCTGCACGATGGCCGTGCCATCATCGGTCGCGACAATCGTGCCGATGTCCGCGCGCAACAGGCAGGTCGCCGCGGCAAGCGCGGTGAGGAAGGTGTACTTGATCCACTGCTCCTGGCCGATGCGTTCGCTGGCCAGGTGATCGAGGTTGGCCTGCGTGCAGGCGGCTGCGAAGGCACGCACGCGCGCCGAGAGCGCGCCACCGTCGCGTTCCCCGAAGGTGAGCTTGGCGGGTTTTCCCAGATGCACCACCGCACCGTCCGGTGCCTTGGTCGCACTGATGAAGCACAGCCCACCCAGCACCGCCTCGCGGCCGAAGCGTGCATCCAGATCGTTGTAGTGATGCAGCCCGTTGAGGATCGGCAGCACGGTGGTGCGGGGGCCCACCGCCGGCGCGATGGCCTCGATCGAGCTGTCCAGGTCGTAGGCCTTGCAGCTGAGGATGACCAGGTCGAAGGGCCTCTCCCGGGCCAGCGCGGGCAGCGCATCGGCTGTCACGTGCTGCACCGGGAAGGCGGCATCGCCGACTGGACTGCGGATCACCAGTCCATCGCGTGCAAGCTGCCCGGCGCGGGCAGGGCGGACCAGGAAGGTCACGTCCACACCGGCCTGGGCCAGGCGGCCGCCGAAGTAACCGCCGGTACCGCCGGCGCCGAGAATCAGGATGCGCATTGCACGTTCACCGTTGTCTGCGGAACCAATGTTGCGAGTGTGCCGGGGATCGCGACCCCGGCGATCGGCGCTCAGCTGCGCATGCCCACGCCGCGGCGCAGCAGCCACAGCGCCACCGCCGTCAGCACCACCACGAAGCCGATCATCAGCGCGTACGCGACCCACAGCGGCACGTCACTGCTGCCCAGCAGGCCGTAGCGGAACGCGTTGACCATGTAGAAGATCGGGTTCGCATGGGTCGCTGCTTCAGCCCAGCCCGGCAGCAGCTTCACCGAATAGAACACGCCGCCCAGATAGGTCAGCGGGGTCAGGATGAAGGTCGGAACGATCGCCACGTCGTCGAACTTCTTCGCGTACACGGCATTGATGAAGCCGGCCAGCGAGAAGATGGTGGCGCCCAGCAGCACCGTGGTCAGTGTCACCAGCGGGTGCGGGATGCGCACGGGGGTGAAGAACATCGCGATGATCAGCACGATCACGCCGACCATCAGGCCGCGCAGTACCGCACCGGCCACGTAACCCCACAGGATCACCCAGTTCGGCATCGGGCTCACCAGCAGCTCTTCCACGTGGCGGCCGAACTTGGCGCCGAAGAAGGACGAGCTGATGTTGCCGTAGCTGTTCTGGATCACGCTCATCATGACCAGCCCGGGCACGATGAACTGCATGTAGCTGTACCCGCCCATCTCGCCCACGCGCGAGCCGATCAGGCCGCCGAAGATGAGGAAGTACAGGGTCATGGTGATCGCCGGCGGCACCAGCGTCTGGCCCCAGATGCGCATGATCCGGGTCACTTCGCGGCGCACGATGGTCAGCAGCGCGACGCGGTTGCGCTGGCCGTCGGTCAGCTCGGTGGTGCTCATGCGGATTTCTCCTGGTTGCCGGTGAGGCGCACGAACAGCTCCTCCAGGCGGTTGCTCTTGGTACGCATCGAGCGCACGCGGATGCCGGCTTCATTCAGCGCGGCGAACACGCGGTTCAGATCCATCGCCCGTGGCATGTCGATGTCCAGCGTGTGCGCGTCGGGCGCGCTGAGGGTTGCGCCCTCGATCGCCGGCAGTTGCACCGGCAGATCGCCATCGATGTCCAGCAGGAAGCCTTCCACGTCCAGCTTGGCCAGCAGCGCACGCATCGGCCCCTGCTCGACGATCCGGCCGTGGTTGATGATCGCCAGATGCCGGCACAGGTACTCGGCCTCCTCCAGGTAGTGGGTGGTGAGGATGATCGTCGTGCCAGCGGCATTGATCTCCTTCAGCACCCGCCACATGTCGCGGCGGATCTCGATGTCCACGCCCGCGGTCGGCTCATCCAGGATCAGCAGGCGGGGACGCGTCATCATCGCGCGGGCGATCATCAGCCGGCGCTTCATGCCGCCTGACAGGGTGCGGCTCATCACCTGCGCCTTCTCCCACAGATGAGCACGCTTGAGTTCCTCTTCCGCGCGCTGCTCCGCTTCCTCGCGCGGTACGCCATAGAAGCCGGCGTAGTTCACAAGAATGTCGAAGGGCTTTTCGAACAGGTTGAAGTTGATTTCCTGCGGCACCAGGCCGATCAGGCGCATGGTCGCGCTGCGGTTGCGCACCAGGTCGCTGCCGAACACCTCCACCTGGCCCTCGCTGAGGTTGACCAGGGAGCTGATGATGCCGATCAGGGTGGACTTGCCAGCCCCGTTGGGGCCCAGCAGGGCGAAGAAGTCGCCCGGGGCGACCTCCAGCGAGACGCCCTTCAGGGCCTGGGTTCCGTTGTCGTAGGTTTTGCGCAGGTCGCGCACGCGCAGGGCGGGCGCCGTATCGTTCAGGGATGCCAAGCTCGAAGCCTTCGCGCCTATGGGCTGGCGCTGGAGAGGGGCGGGGAAGGGCTATTATAGAAGACCCCGAGGGCTTGCCCCGGCTACACACTGTCCCGAAAAGTCGTGCCTGTTCAATTCCCCCTCAAGCTGGTCGGCCGCCGCATGCTGGCCCCGACCGTCGGCCACTACCAGTTCGTGCGCGACGATGGCCAGCCGCTGGATTTCCAGCCCGGCCAGTTCATCCAGGTCCATTTCAGCTACGCCGATGGCACCGAGACCAAGCGCAGCTATTCCCTGGCCACCCTGCATGATCACGCACTGGGGCCCGGCGAAGCCGTGGATATCGCGGTCAGTTTCGTGCCCGGCGGCGCCGCTACAGCGCTGTTCGAGGCGCTGGAAACCGGCGGCCAGATCAGCGCGTCCGGCCCGTACGGGCGGTTCTGCCTGAACCCCGGCGATCACAACGCGCGCTATCTGCTGATCGCCACCGGTACCGGCGTGACCCCCTATCGCTCGATGCTGCCACTGCTGGAAAGGGCCATGACCGAACGCGGCGTGCAGGTCGTCCTGCTGCAAGGTGCACGCAGCCCGGGCGAACTGCTGTACAGCGAAGATTTCTACAGTTTCGCCGAAAAACACGCGAACTTCCGCTATGTTCCGTGCCTGTCGCGGGAGTTGCCGGAACAGGCCCACGCCGACGTCCATCATGGCTACGTGCAGCAGGCCCTGGCTGGTTTCACGCCGGACCCGGCCACCGATATCGCCTACCTGTGCGGCAACCCGGACATGGTCGATGCCTGCGCCGAGCTGCTCAAGGCGGCCGGGCTGGGCAACCCGCAGATCCGCCGCGAGAAGTACGTCAGCAGCAAGTGAGTGCGCTGCGGAGAGGCGGCGCCAGCCGCCTCCCGCAGGCCGCGCCGGTCTCAGTACGGCACCCAGGCATCACGCCAGGCTGCGCCCACGCCCGGCCGGTACGCGTCGGCGTTGACGTTGCACCACGCGCCTTCAGGGAACGGGCGGCAGGCATACAGCCGGCCATCGCTGCCCTTCACCACGGTCTGCCCGGGCACATAGCTGCCGATGCCTGCCGGGTACACGTAGTCGAAGTCGCCGCCCGGCGAAGGCGTGCCCGGATCGGGTACCCGGGTGTCCAGCTGGAAGCGGTTGCCTTCTTTCAGATAGACCCGGTTGCCGGTCGCCGACGCCATCGGCGTGATCGTGCCGTTGGACAGTACGCCCACCCGAGCGTGCTGGCTGGCGCCATTGACCTTGCGGGCCAGCACCAGCGGCCACTGCGCGGCCGCCGTCTCGCCGCTGCCCAGTGTGGCCTCCACCCGCTCCACATCGTTGCCGCTGGCGTTGAACACGCGCAGCGCCAGGACGGTGCCGACCGGCAGATCGCCACGCGCGGTGAGCGGGCCGGCATCCTGCCACTGCGATGCCGGGGGAGTGCTGCCGCCCTCGAAACGCACATCCATGCAGGTGTAGAACGCTTCGGTCGAATCCGCGCGCTGCCACGTGTTGTAGATCACGTGCTGGCCCGTGCGCTGTGGCAGCGGGCACTGCAGCCTGTACGTGCCATCGGCGGACAGCGGGGTGTTGCCCAGTGTGCAGAACTCCTGCAGGTCCGCCCAGCGCAGAGGACTGCCCGGTGTCCAGCCTTCGCGGGTAACGAAGAATCGCCAGTCACGCGTGGCATGCGGTGCGGTGGCCTTGAACACGAAGGTGAACCTGCCGTTCGCATCGGGTTGGATCGGCGTGGTCTGCCAATCACTGCGGTTCAGATCCAGGCCGCGGAAGGTCGGGTTGTTGCCGCTGCACAGCGTGCCGTCGGGTACGACGGCCTGATGGTTGCCATTGGCGTTGGCCTGGTTGATGCCGTTCCAGTCGTAGAACGCCTGCGAGCCGGCGAGTGCTTTCGCGGCGGCGCAGGCCGGGTTGGTTGGATTCTCCGGATTGCCCTGGAAACAGGCGTAGACGCGACTGGCCGGCGTGGTCATGGTGCCGTGCGCGAATGCGCTGCTGGCCAGGCAGATCAGGCCGGCGGCTGCGAATGAGCTGGTCAGCACAACACGTGTGGATCGGAATGACATGGCGCATCCTTGTGGTCGTCGATGGGAACGGTGACCGCAGGCGTTGCGCTGCGCAGCGGACGGTCGGCGGCACCTCGGCGAGTATCGAGGTGCGTTGCATCGCGCGGTACCTTGGAAGTGCCGTTCCGTGACTGCCTGCGTGAAGCCTTTCCCACAGGCTTCACGCAGGCCTGAACGGATGCGCAGAAGGTCACGCGTCGTGCGTGGTGCCGATCACGCGACGCCGTGTGTCAGCGCGTCCTGATCCACCCGGTCCGCCTGGCACGAAAAACACCCGTAGCCTGCGTTGTGCAACTGCACGAAGGCCACCGCGGGATCGGCGAACAGCACATCGAGCTGCACCCCGACCTCGTTGCCGGGGCAGACCTGCCCGCTGATCATCAGTGCATCCGCGTCGTAGGCGCGCAGTGAGATAAGCCGTCGCTCGACGTAGGGCGGAACGACCCCGGCGGGCAGGACGCAGCGCGTAGCGCCGCGCTGCACGAAGATCGGACCGGACGCGCGATAGGGCGAGTGCGTGGCCAGGTGGGTATGGGGCAGCAGAAGCAGTTCGGCGCCACTTGGGGGGTCGGACAGCCTGACCCGGCACGGATGGCCGCCGCGATCCCCGGCCCAGCGTCGCAGGATGCCCTGCGCAGCCAGCGCGCGGTCGCTCTGTTCGAACAGGTGCTGGAAGGGGCGGTGATCGAGGCCGCTGAGGTACCACGCGTTCATGGGAATCTCCTGGGTTCGCCATGAGTCTGCGTGGCCGACGGCTGCGCTGCTCGCCATGATGCGACGCCGCATTCGATCCGGCCGACATGGGCCTGGCTTTCCAGTGACGATTGCCCATCGCCGCCAGCCTCCTGCCCGTGTAAGTTGGGTCACATCTTCCGCGGCAGCCCGTCGTGGTCGACAGGAACGTCTTCCAGGGGAAACGAGCACGATGCAAAGACACCACCTCGCACTGGCCGGCGCGCTGGCCAGCCTGCTGCTTGCCGGTTGCGGCGCAGCGCCTTCCGGCAGCGCCGATGCGGCGGCGGAAACGCCCGGCCGCCGCTACGGACAGATCGACTTCCAGCCCTGCACATTGACCACGATGGGCGCCAGCGCCAACGTCGAGGCACAGTGCGCCACCCTGCAGGTGGCCGAGGACAGGGCGCAGCCGCAA
This sequence comes from Stenotrophomonas sp. TWI169, assembly GCF_039674705.1. NCBI lineage: Bacteria > Pseudomonadati > Pseudomonadota > Gammaproteobacteria > Lysobacterales > Lysobacteraceae > Stenotrophomonas > Stenotrophomonas sp. TWI169. The sequence goes on from NZ_JBDJOB010000004.1 coordinate 122,107, forward strand.
GGGCGGAAGATCAACCTCCGTATCGCCTGGCTGGAATCGGGCAACAGTGGCTCCGGCCAACCGGATCCGGTGTTCTTCCTCGCCGGCGGACCCGGGCAGGCAGCCAGCGAGGTGGCGGTCATCGTCGATACCGCCCTGCGCCAGGTCCGCAAGCAACGCGACATCTTCCTGATCGACCAGCGCGGGACCGGTGGTTCCAACCCGCTCACCTGCCTGGGCGCAGATGGCAAGGAACTGGCGTTCGACGAGGAGGCGCCCCCCAGCGAGGCGCTGCTGCGCGACTACGCCCAGCGCTGCGCGAGCTCGTTGCAGGGACGCGCCGATGCGCGGTTCTACACCACCCGCGACGCCGTTGCCGATCTGGATGCCGTGCGCCAGGCGCTGGGCGTGGATGCGCTGAACCTGGTGGGTGGTTCCTACGGAACCCGCGTGGCCCAGCGTTATGCCGCGGCCTATCCGCAGCACACCCGCAGCATCGTCATCGACGGCGTCGTTCCGAACGAGCTGGTGGTCGGGGGTGACTTCGCCAATACCTTCGAAGACGCGATCAATCTGCAGTCGGCCCAGTGCCGCAAGGACCCGGCGTGCAGCAAGCGCTTTCCGAGCGACACCAGCAAGCAGCTGCGCGGCGTGCTCGATACGCTGCGCGCCGCGCCGGTGACCGTTGACTACCGCGACCCCGGCACGAACGCGCCGCGGCGCGACGTGCTGACGCCGGACAGCGTGATGGGGCTGGCGTTCGCCTTCTCCTATGTTCCGCAGTACGCCTCGCTGTTGCCGCTGGTGCTGGACGAGGCTGCGCAGGGCCGCTACGCGCCGCTCGCCTCGCTGGCACGGGGTGCCAACCGCAGCATGGGTTTCCAGATCAACCGCGGCATGCAGTGGTCGGTGATCTGCAGCGAGGACGCTCCGCGCTACCACGCGCCAGCCGCCAATGCCGAGCGCCTGTTCGGCAACGAGGTGGCCAGCGCCTTCTTCGCGCCGTGTGCTGTCTGGCCGCACACCGCGGCCCCCGCCGCGGATGCCGCACCGCTGCGCAGTGAGGTGCCGGCGCTGCTGCTGTCCGGTGAACTGGACCCGGTCACGCCACCGCGCTACGCCGCACAGGTGCTCAAGGGGCTGCCGCAGGGGCGCGCACTGGTCGCGCGCGGCCAGGGCCACGGCACGCTCTCCGCCGGCTGCATGCCCCGCCTGCTGGGCCAGTTCATCGACAGCACCGATGCCAAGGCGCTGGATGCCAGCTGCCTGGATACGCTGAGCTACGTGCCGGCGTTCACCTCGTTCAACGGATGGGAACCATGATCGTCGCCGACAACCTGCACAAGGCCTTCGATACCCGCACCGGCCGCATCCAGGCAGTGGCCGATGTCGGCTTCCGCGCCGAGGACGGTCGCATCACCGGTCTGCTTGGCCCGAACGGTGCCGGCAAGACCACCACCATGCGCATGCTGTACACCCTGATGACGCCTGACCAGGGCAGCATCAGCGTGGATGGCATCGATGCCGCGCGCAATCCCGTGGAGGTCCGTCGCCACCTGGGCGTGCTGCCCGATGCGCGGGGCGTCTACAAGCGGTTGACCGCGCGCGAGAACATCGCCTATTTCGGCCGGCTGCACGGCCTGTCCGAAGCACGCATCCGCGAGCGCATCGACGTGCTGTCGCAGGCGCTGGACATGGGCGACATCCTCGACCGCCAGACCGATGGCTTCTCGCAGGGACAGCGCACCAAGACCGCGATCGCGCGCGCACTCGTGCACGATCCGCGCAATGTGATTCTCGACGAGCCGACCAACGGCCTGGATGTGATGACCACCCGTGCACTGCGCCGGTTCCTGCTGGGACTTCGTGAGGAAGGGCGGTGCGTGATTCTGTCCAGCCACATCATGCAGGAGGTGGCTGCACTGTGCGACCACATCGTGATCATCGCCAAGGGCACGGTCATGGCCGCCGGCAGTGCCGATGAGCTGCGCGCGCAGTCCGGCGAAGCCAATCTGGAAGATGCGTTCGTGAAACTGATCGGCAGCGAAGAGGGCCTGCACGCATGAGCATGATGTCGACCCTGATGACGGTGATGCGCAAGGAGCTGCGTGATCTCTCCCGTGACCGCCGCACGCTGCTGCTGACCCTGCTGTTCGGTCCGCTGCTGTACCCGGTGCTGCTGCTGGGCATGGGCAAGCTGGCCGAGAGCCGCGTGCGCACGCAGATCGAGCAACCGCTGCAGATTCCGACCATCGGCGCGGACAACGCACCGAACCTGGTCCGCTTCCTGGCCGCGCAGGGGCTCAACGCCAGCGCAGCACCCAAGGACCTGGCTGCGGCCATCCGCAACCAGGACATCGACGTCGCGCTGCGCATCAGCGATGACTTCGGCGAGGACTGGGCCGCGGGCAGGCCGGCGCTGGTGGAGGTGATCAAGGACAGCACCCGGCGTGCCGCCGAAGTGCCCAGCGCACGCCTGGAAGCGGCGCTGGCCACCTACAACGGCCAGGTGGGCGCACTGCGGCTGATGGCACGCGGCGTGGATGCCCAGGTCGCGCGTCCGCTGGACGTGGGCAGCCAGGATCTGGCCAGTGCCGAAGCGAAACGGGGCATGATCCTGTCGATGCTGCTGCCGGTGCTGTTGACCCTGACCTCGTTCATCGGCGGCGCCTATCTGGTGATGGACGCCACGGCAGGCGAACGCGAGCGGCAGTCACTCGAGCCCCTGCTGGCGACGCCCGGCTCACGCAGCGCGATCGTCAGTGGCAAGATCGCCGCCGCCTGCGTGGTCGGCTTCGCGTCGCTGCTGTTGACCCTGGCGGCTTTCAAGGTCAGCGCGCAGATCGCCCCGGGCAACATCGGCCGCCAGTTCAACATGAATGTCGGCTCGATGCTGCAGATGCTGCTGGTGATGTTGCCGATGCTGCTGATCGGTACCTCGCTGCTGACCTTCCTGTCGGCGGCGGCCAAGAGCATGAAGGAAGCGCAGAGCCACATGACCTGGCTGATGCTGCTGCCGATGCTGCCCGGCTACGCGCTGGTCGCCTACCCGCTGAAGAGCGAGCTGTGGCAGTACGCGGTGCCGTTCCTGTCGCAGAACCAGATGCTGCTGAAGGTCATCCGCCACGAAGTGATCAGTCCCAGCGTCTGGGCGATCTATCTGGGCGCCAGTCTCGGTCTGGCCGCACTGCTGTGGTTTGCCGCCGTGCGCCGCTACCACAACGAACGCCTGGCGATTTCCGGCTGACCGCCAGTGGAAGCGCCGGGCCCTGCCCGGCGGATAGGGAACGAGGCCCGGTCATTCCGGGCCTCGCTGTTTTCAGGTTCGCGTTGCCTGCCAAGCGGCGAAGCGCCGGGCAATCACCGGGGCCAGTTGGTCAAAGTTCTCCCAGGTATCGGCGACGTGGTACAGATCGGGGACATCGGCCCCCAGCTGCTCCTCATAGTCTTCGAGATACTGGCCATCTTCGAGGTCGTAGTATGCGGCAGTGAACATCTTGGCCTCATCACTGATCAGGTCATCGACGAATTTGCCATCGCTGTATTCCAGCAGGAACCGGCCGGGGCTCGTTCTGCGCTCCCGCAGTGCCTGCAGGTCCTCTTCTGAATCCTCGGCGAGCTCTTCATTTTCCATGCCCTGTAGCAGCAGCCATGCCAGGTACATGCCAATGTGAGTGGCTCCGGCCTCAGCCGGAAGATCTGCGGGGAAGTCACCGCCGGAATGCCAGCTGGCGTCGTCGTACTTCATCTGTTCCCATCCTGAAATCAGCAGGCAGTTTGGGGCGCGAGGGCAGGCAGAGGAAGTGCTGAATACGTCAGCCCTCTGCATACCGCGCAGGCGTCACCCCCATCTCGCGCTTGAACACGGCGATGAAGGCGCTGGGGGTGTCGTAGCCGAGCGATAGCGCCACGCTGATCACCGGTTCCCCGGCCAGCAGGCGTGGCAGCGCCAGCAGGACGCGCAGGCGCTGGCGCCATTGGCTGAGTGTCATGCCGGTTTCGGCGCGCCAGTGGCGCGCAAGGGTGCGGCTGGACAGTCCCATGGCAAGGGACCAGGCCTCGACGCTGCGGGTGTCCTGTGGTGCACGCGCCAACGCCGCAGCAACGCGCCGCAGGCGCCGATCGCGTGGCTGCGGCAAGGCCAGCGGCAGCGGTGTGCTGGCGTCGATCTCATCGGCAATGACGCCGGCAAGACGCTCCTGCACCGCGTCGAGCGGTGCGGGCGCCCAGCGCAGCGCGCGATCCACGGCCGCCTGCAGCAGGGCGCCCGGTTGCACGATGCGTGGGCGTGCCGGGAGTCGCGTGCAGGTCGCCGCGTCGAGGTACAGGCTCCAGCCATCGAACGGGCCGATGCTGGCCAGCGCATGCGGCAGTCCGGGCGGAACCCACGCCATATGGCCGGCTGGCAGCAGCCAGTGCAGGTCGCCTGCCTCGATCCGCAGCAGGCCCTGTCGCGCCCCCAGCAGCTGCCCGCGGGCGTGCTGGTGCCGGGCGGTCCGGCGTGGACGGTCCAGGGCCAGTTGCGCGGTCAGCAGCACCGGCCCTCGGGCGGTGTCCACCAGGGGCGGGTCAATCAGGGCGGGGGATGTCTGATATGCCATATCAACTGGCAGTTATACGGCAGATCCGGTAGACAGCAGCGTCCACACTGCACTCCACCCGCCGAAAGGAGTTCCTCATGCAGCCTCAAGACATCCTCCCTGATCATCAGAACGACGTGGTCGCCAACGGCCTCACCGTGCGCAAGGGCAGCGTGGGCGCTTTCCTTGCCAGCGTCCGCGACTGGCAGGATCCCGCCGGCAGCCCTGCGTCCCGGGCAGCGGCGGAAGCCGACCTGCGCGCGCTGCTGCCGGGTCTGCATGCGTTGGGCCTGTTCCGCATCCTGAGGGCACGCGATCCGGCCCTGCAGCACCTGATCGACGGCGAGCGCTGATACGAACAAGGCCCGGACAGACCGGGCCTTGTCGTGATGGTTGGCGGGGATGTCCCGGCTCAGCCGCCCGGCGCGAACACCAGAGTGCGGCGGGTGGTGACCGGAGCGCTGACCGGCTCGAAACGCCAGCGCTTCACGGCGTTCATGGCTTCGCGGTCGAAGATGCGCGCGGGCGTCGCACGCAGCACGCGGGCGTTCACCACCGAGCCGTCGGTACCCACGGTGATCTCCACCAGCACCTCGCCGGAGGTGCCGGCGCGCAGGGCGTCGGCCGGATAGCGGGGGGCCGGCGTACTGACCGGACGCAGGCTGGGCGCGGCGGCAGGTGCCTGGCGTGCGGCATTGGCCTGCTGCGCAGCGGCCTGTTGCTGCTTCTGCTCCGCTTCACGCCGTGCGGCGGCCTGGCGCTCGGCTTCCTCGCGCTCGCTGTCACGGCGGGCGGCATCCTGCTGTGCGGCGATCTGCCTGGCCGCATCGGCTTCCTTGGCACGCTGCTCGGCCAGGCGCTGCTGCTCGGCCTGTTGCCGGGTACGGTCCTCGGCGTCCTTCTTGGCCCGCTCCGCTTCCGACTCGGTGCGCTTGGCCGCGTTCTCCACGCCCTTGGCCAGGCCTTCCTTCAGGCGTGGCAGGGCCGGTGCGGAGGCATCCACCTTCTCGATCAGGGCGACCAAGCGCTGCGCCTCGGTGAAGTCCTCGCGGCCCAGATGCTGCTCGGCCGCGATCAGGGTGTAGGGCAGCAGGTCGGTCAGCGCACTTTTCACCGCGGCATCGTCCGGCGTCTTGTCGCGCAGGGCCAGGTAGTACTCGATGGCGTTGTCGCCGGCCGGGGCGTACATGCGGTTCTCGCGCAGCGCCTGGCTGGCCGACTCGCGCAGCTGCTCGGTGCCCATCGACTGCACCTTGGCGGCCACTACCGGTGTCGCCGGCGCCGCAGCGGCAGGCGATCCTGCCGGGGCAGGGGCAGGCGTTTCTTCCTTGCCCGAGCAGGCGGCCAGGGCCAGTACCAAGGCAACCGGCAGCCACCGGCGCGCGGCGGTGATCGTTGTGACGTGCGACATCCTGCTCCCCTCTAAGAAGACGACGTTACGTAAATCATTGATATGCATGGCCGGGACCGTGGGTCCGAGCACGGCAGGGTGGCGTTTCCCGACGCCACCGCCGGCAACGGCGAGGAAGCAATCTAGCATCCCCGCCAGCGCTGCGTACAAGGGCGGCAGCGACGACCGGCGGTGGCGTCCGCGCCACCACCGGCCAGCGCCTCAATGCGCCTGTGCCTTGTCGTGGCTGTTGGACATCAGCTTGTCGGTCCAGGCGATGCCGATCGCCGAGAGGATGAACACGCAGTGGATGATGGTCTGCCAGAGCACGCCCTGCTCGGTGAAGGTCGAGCACCTGGCGGCACCGATGTTGGCAGCGGCGACGTTCATCAGTTCCGGCGCGCACAGCGGCAGGCCGCCCAGCGAACCGCTGGCGATGAAGGTCTTGAGCAGGTGGATCGAGGAAATGCCGATGATCGCCATCGCCAGCTTCACCTTCAGGACGCTGGCATTGACGTGGCTCAACCATTCCGGCTGGTCGGGATGGCCTTCCAGCCGCAGGCGCGAGACGAAGGTTTCATAACCGCCGACGATCACCATCACCAGCAGGTTGGAAATCATCACCACGTCGATCAGGCCCAGCACGATCAGCATGATCTGCTGTTCGCCCATCGAGGCCGAGTGGGAGATCAGGTGCCACAGTTCCTTGCCGAACAGGAACACGTAGACACCCTGGGCGACGATCAGGCCCAGGTACAACGGCAGCTGCAGCCAGCGCGAGGCGAAGATCAGCGAGGACAGCGGGGAGAGGGGGCGTTGGGGGGACATGCAGGACAGTGCGTTGCGGGGGAGGAGCGAGGTTACCGGCCCGCCATGACGGTGCCAAGCCAACTCTCGCACTAGACTTCAGGTTCCTTACCGCACCCGAGCCGCTGCCATGATCGATCTGTATTACTGGCCTACCCCGAACGGCCATAAAGTCACCCTGATGCTGGAGGAAAGCGGGCTGGAGTACCGCATCCACCCGGTCAACATCGGATCGGGCGACCAGTTCAAGCCGGACTTCCTGGCGATCTCGCCCAACAACAAGATGCCGGCCATCGTCGATCATGCGCCGGCTGACGGCGGCGCGCCGCAGAGCGTGTTCGAATCCGGTGCGATCCTGCTGTACCTGGCCGAGAAGACCGGTCGCTTCCTGCCCAGCGATGCGCGTGGGCGCATCGCCACGCTGGAATGGCTGTTCTGGCAGATGGCCGGGCTGGGCCCGATGAGCGGCCAGATGGGGCATTTCAACGTCTACGCACCGCAGAAGATTCCTTACGCCATCGAGCGCTACGACAACGAGGTGCGGCGCCTGCACGGGGTGATGGACAAGCGTCTGGCCGGGCATGCCTTCCTGGCCGGCGAGGAGTACACCATCGCCGACATGGCCAGCTATCCGTGGGTCGGCGCCTACGATGCGCTGCCGGCAGATTTCGATGCCTTCCCGAACCTCAAGCGCTGGCATCAGGCCATCGCCGCCCGCCCGGCCACCCAGCGGGCGTATGCGCTGCGCCAGCAGGTCAATCCGAACGCCGGCAAGCCGCTCAGCGATGACGAGCGCAAGCATCTGTTCGGCCAGCGCTGAGGGTCCTGCGCAGGCCGCTGCGCTCGCCGGGCATGGCCCGGCGCTACCCGCCCGTCAACGGCGGATGTGCCGTGCCCGGTCCCTGCCATGGGCAGAAGGTCATGCTGCCTTCCCGCACGGGCTTGGTTAGGATGGGGGCTGATCGCCACCGCACATGCTGCGGTGGCGGACCTGCCGTTTGCCGGGATCCTCCATGCGCCACCTGTTCGCTTCGCTTGCCCTCATGCTCGCCACCAGTACTGCCGCCCACGCTGAAAAACTGACGCTGGAAGCCATCACCGGTCCATTGCCGCTGTCCGGGCCGACCCTGATGAAGCCCAAGGTCGCTCCGGACGGTTCGCAGGTCAGCTTCCTGCGCGGCAAGGACAGCGACCGCAACCAGCTGGATCTTTGGACCTACGACATCGCCAGCGGCCAGACCCGCCTGCTGGTCGACTCCAAGGTGGTGCTGCCGGGCACCGAGACCCTCAGCGACGAGGAGAAGGCCCGCCGCGAGCGCCAGCGCATCGCGGCGATGACCGGCATCGTCGATTACCAGTGGTCGCCGGACGCACAGCGCCTGTTGTTCCCGCTCGGCGGCGAGCTCTACCTGTACGACCTGAAGCAGCAGGGTCCGGCAGCAGTACGCCAGCTGACCCACGGCGAAGGCTTTGCCACCGACGCCAAGCTGTCGCCGAAAGGCGGCTTCGTCAGCTTCATCCGCGGCCGCAACCTGTGGGTGATCGATCTGGCCAATGGCAGCCAGCTGCAGCTGACCGGCGATGGCAGCGCCACCATCGGCAACGGTGTGGCCGAGTTCGTGGCCGACGAGGAAATGGACCGCCACACCGGCTACTGGTGGGCGCCGGATGATTCGGCCATCGCCTTCGCCCGCATCGACGAAGCACCGGTACCGGTACAGAAGCGCTACGAGGTCTATGCAGACCGCACCGATGTCATCGAACAGCGTTACCCGGCCGCCGGCGATGCAAATGTGCGCGTGCAGCTGGGCGTGATCGCGCCGGCCGCCGCGGCACAGCCGCGCTGGATCGACCTGGGCAAGGAACAGGACATCTACCTGGCGCGCGTGGATTGGCGTGATGCCCAGCACCTGACGTTCCAGCGCCAGTCGCGTGACCAGAGGCAGCTGGATCTGGTGGAAGTGGCATTGGACTCAAACCGTCAGCGCGTGCTTGCCCATGAAACCAGCCCCACCTGGGTGCCACTGCACAACAGCCTGCGCTTCCTGCAGGACGGCAGCATGCTGTGGTCGTCCGAGCGTACCGGCTTCCAGCATCTGTACCGCATCGACAGCACGGGCAAGGCCACCGCGCTGACCCACGGTGACTGGCCCGTGGATGAACTCCTGGCTGTGGATGAAGCGGCCGGCAAGGCCTATTTCCGCGCCGGCATCGAGACGTCGCGCGAGAGCCAGATCTACTCCGTCCCGCTGCAGGGCGGACAGGCGCCACAGCGGCTGTCCAAGGCGCCGGGCATGCACAGCGCCAGCTTCGCGCGCAACGCCAGTGTCTATGTCGACAGCTGGTCCAACAGCACCACACCGCCGCAGATCGAGCTGTACCGCGCCAACGGTGAGAAGATCGCGACGCTGGTGGACAATGATCTGGCCGATCCCAAGCATCCCTACGCGCGCTATCGCGATGCGCAGCGACCGGTCGAATTCGGCACCCTGACCGCTGCCGATGGCCGGACGCCGCTCAACTACAGCCTGATCAAGCCTGCCGGCTTCGATCCCTCCAAGCGCTATCCGGTGGCGGTGTACGTCTATGGCGGCCCGGCCAGCCAGACCGTCACCGACAGCTGGCCCGGACGTGGCGATCATCTGTTCAACCAGTACCTGGCGCAGCAGGGCTACGTGGTGTTCTCGCTCGACAACCGTGGCACCCCACGGCGTGGCCGTGAGTTCGGCGGCGCGCTCTATGGCAGGCAGGGCACGGTGGAGGTGACCGACCAGCTGCGCGGCGTGGCATGGCTGAAGCAGCAGCCCTGGGTCGACCCCGCGCGCATCGGCGTGCAGGGCTGGTCCAACGGCGGTTACATGACCCTGATGCTGCTGGCCAAGGCGTCCGACAGCTATGCCTGCGGCGTGGCCGGTGCACCGGTCACCGACTGGGGGCTGTACGACAGCCATTACACCGAACGCTACATGGATCTGCCGGCACGCAACGAGGCCGGTTATCGCGAAGCGCGCGTGCTGACCCACATCGACGGACTGCGCTCACCCCTGCTGCTGATCCACGGCATGGCCGATGACAACGTGCTGTTCACCAATTCGACCAGCCTGATGAGTGCGCTGCAGAAGCGCGGCCAGCCCTTCGAACTGATGACCTACCCGGGCGCCAAGCATGGCCTGTCCGGTGCCGATGCGCTGCACCGCTACCGTGTGGCGGAAGCGTTCCTGGGACGTTGCCTGAAACCCTGAGTGACAACCGGGAAGGAGCCCGCCGATGAACCACCTGCCACCCCCTGTTCCTGGCCATCCCGCCCATCCCCCCGGCTGGTGGCGCCGTCACTGGCGATGGGCGATGCCACTGACCGTGGTGGTGTTCCTGGGCGTACTGGGCGGTTCCGCGGCATGGAGTGTGATGCGCTGGGGCGAAGCCGCACGCGAGAGTCCGCCGATGCGTGAGGCGATGCGGCGCGCCGGATGCAGCATCGAGCTGGTGGCGGCCTTCGGCGAACCGCTGCGCGCCGGCTCGCTGCCGCTGGGCAGCATGCAGACCGCGATCACCGGTGAGCGCGATGTGGGCCTGACCGTGTCGCTGGAAGGGGCCCATGCGCACGGTCGCCTGTTCGTGCAGGGCATCCGCCGCGACGATGTCTGGGACTACCCGGTGATGTATGTGCTGGGTGCGGACAAACAGACCTTCGATCTGACCGCGCTGGACGATGAGGAAGCTGCGCAGGAGTGCGAACTGCAGGCCTGCCGCGAGCGCGGTGGCTGCCCGATGACGGCCGCGTTCTGACCGGCGCCATGACTTCCCACCGATTGTCGCCATCGCCATGAGCGCGTAGGGTGCGGGCAACCCTGTCCTGGAGTGCTTCATGAAGCCGATCGCGCTGGCCGTCGCCCTGGCCCTGACCGCTGCACCGCTGCTGTCCGCCCCCCCGGCCCTGGCCGCACCGGCCGCCAAGGCCGCCAAGGCCGCCACGCCTGCCAGCCCCGCCTGGGTCGCGCGCAGCAATGCGCTGGCGCAGATCCTGCTCGACGCGCAGGGACCGTTCCAGCCCGAGCAGACCGGCTTCTTCGGCGTGCCGGGCTATGACGACAAGGTGGCCGACCTCGGCCCGGACAACGGCGCGCGCTTCCGTGCCGCGACCGCCAAGGCGCGCGACGAGCTGCAGGCCAGGCTGGCCACGGAGAAGGATCCCAACGTCCGCCAGGACCTGCAGATCATGATCCACGCCGCCAACCAGAACATCGAGGGCAGCGAGCTCAACGACAAGTACCTGCTGCCGTGGACCGATGCGCCGCAGACGGTGTTCAGCGGCCTCAATCTTCTGCTGTCCGACCAGGTGCCGGCCGAGCGCCGGGCCAAGGCGCTTGATCGCCTCAAGGCGTACGCCGGGCTGACGCCGGGCGGCACCGCCTTCACCACGCTGGCGCGCCAGCGCTACGAAGAACGCCTGAAGGACAGCGCGCTGCTGCAGCCGACGAAGATCGAAGTGCAGCAGTCGCTGGACAACGTCGAGACCTACATCAGCGGCATCGAGTCGCTGCTGAAGAAGTACCAGATCAGCGGTGCCGATGAAGCGATGAAGGCCCTGGCGGGGCAGATGAAGGAGTACGCGGCCTGGACGCGCAAGGAGGTGCTGCCGAAGGCGCGTACCGACACGCGCCTGCCGGCGCCGCTCTACGCATACCAGCTCAAGCAGGTCGGCATCGACATCGACCCGAAGCTGCTGATGCAGCGTGCCCAGCTGGAGTTCATGGAAACCCGCTCGGCGATGCAGCAGCTGGCGCCGCTGGTGGTGAAGGAGAAGGGCCTGAAGGTCGCCGATCCCACCGATCCGGTCGCCGTGATCCGCGCACTGAAGGCCGACAAGATCGCCGACGACCAGCTCGAAGGCCACTATCGCAAGGTGATCGACGCCATCGATCCACTGATCCGCGAGCATGGCATTGTCGACGTGCCCAAGCGCGCCATGCAGATGCGCCTGGGTTCGGCTGCCGAGAGCGCCGCCAGCCCGGCACCACATTTCCTGCCGGCACCGCTGGTGAACAACACCGGACAGCAGGGCACCTTCGTACTGCCATTGGGCAACCCGGCGGCCGGTGCCGGCGCCCAGTACGACGACTTCAACTTCGGTGCGGCCGCGTGGACCCTGAGCGCGCATGAGGGCCGTCCCGGCCATGAGCTGCAGTTCACCGCGATGGTCGAGCGCGGCGTCTCGCTCGCGCGCACCATGTTCGCGTTCAATTCGGTGAACGTGGAAGGCTGGGCGCTGTACGCCGAAGCGGAGATGGTGCCGTACGAGCCTCTGGACGGGCAGATGATCGCCCTGCAGTTCCGCCTGCTGCGCGCCGCGCGCGCGATGCTTGATCCGATGCTCAACCTCGGCCTGACCGACCGTGCAAACGGCGAACGGGTGCTGATCGAACAGGTCGGCCTGTCCAAGGCCATGGCCACCCAGGAGCTGGACCGCTACACCGTGCGCATGCCCGGCCAGGCGGGCAGCTACTTCTATGGCTACACCCGCATCCTGGAGCTGCGCATGCAGACCGAACTGGCACTGGGCGCGAAGTTCGACCGCCTGGCGTTCAACAACTTCCTGCTCGACCAGGGCCTGCTGCCGCCGGATCAGCTGGCCGACGCAGTGAACCAGGTGTTCGTGCCGAAGTACCGGAAGAAATAACGGTAGCGCCGGGCCATGCCCGGCGAGCGCAGCGGGGAAGAGCGAAATGCCGCCGGGCACGGCCCGGCGCTACCGCATGGTCGGAATGCCATGCCGAGGCCCGGTGTTCGTGCCGAAGTACCGGGAGAAGTAACGGTAGCGCCGGGCCATGCCCGGCGAGCGCAGCGGGGAAGCGAAATGCCGCCGGGCACGGCCCGGCGCTATCCGCGGTGACGCTGCTGCGTCACCGCTGTGGCGTGATCACCTGGGTCGGCAATCGTGCCGGCGGCGCCGGGTTCGGCACCCAGATCGCCACGCCTGCGGCGCGCTTCTGCGTGGTCGGAATGCCAATGCCGAGGCCGCCGCCCACATGCGAGCCATAGCTGCCGGCGCCCACGGACATGCCCACCGGCGAGCCGCTGCTGCCCACGCCCATCAGCACTACGCCGTTGGCGCCCAGCGCTGCGGCTTCGCGCTTCAGCCGCGCCACAGCGGCGTCGGTCTGGCCCTGGGTGCCGAAGCCCACCGCCGAGGCGGATTCCAGCTGGGCGATCTCCTGCGAGCCGGCCGGCGGCGTTGAATAGATCTGCACCTGCGCCGGGTCGATCGGCGCCCGCGCGCGGCCCAGCATGACCTTGGAGGTGCTGGCACAACCGGCGGCGGCCAGCAGCATGGCCGCCAGTGCGGCCCAACGGATGTTCATGGCAATACCCCTGCAGGACTGGATGGGATCATCGGTGGGCCACTCTGAATCGGCGCCAACGCCCTGTGCGCTGGGCATCCAGACGCTAGCACGGCCGAGGTGAGCGGCCCGCCAACGGGAGTAGGCGACGGCGGCCGGAACGTCTATGGTTGGGACCGGGAACCAACTGCGGGAGAGCGGCGATGGGTGTGATCAGTCTGTTGTGGGGTGTACTGGCGCTGCTGTGGATGATCCTGGCGCTGATACCGCTGCTGGGCTGGGGCAACTGGTTCCTGATTCCGTTCGCTGCGGTCGGCGCGGTGATCGCTGCGCTGGGCATCCTGTTCACCCACCCGAGCAAGCGCGGCCGGGCCTGGGCCGGCCTGGTCCTGAACGGCATCGTGGTGGTGGTGGGCATCCTGCGCCTGGGCCTGGGCGGTGGCGTGATCTGAACCTGCGGCCGGGTGCGACCGGGCGTCGCAGGGCTGCGGCCCGCAGCCGGGCAGGGGCGTACAATGAACGGCTGCGCGAGCCTGCGCGTGCCTGTGAATCCGCGCCCGGCGCGGCTGCCCCATGATCATCCGACCTCGTCCCCACGGCTGGCAACTGCTGTACATCCTGCGCGGATCGATCGTTCCGGCGATCGCACCGAAGGTGCTGGCCATCCTGATCCTGTCCATCGCCGTCGCCGCGGTGGTGGAACTGGCGCCGCCGATCGGCATCGAGCGCGTCTCGGTCACGCCGTTCACCCTGCTGGGCCTGGTCCTGTCGATCTTCCTCAGCTTCCGCAACAGCGCCTGCTACGAGCGCTGGTGGGAAGGCCGCAAGCTGTGGGGGCAGCTGGTGTTCGAATCGCGCTCACTGGCCCGGCAGGTGAACCTGCTGCTGGTGGATGACGCAGGCCGCCGCCGTCGCATCGCCTATCTGGCCACCGCCTTCGCCCATGCGCTGGCCGCCCGCCTGCGCGGCCGCATCGTGGCGCTGGCGGCCCTGCCGTGGCTGGACAAGCGCCAGCGTGCGCAGCTGGCCGAGCGCGAGAACGTACCCGATGCATTGCTGGCGATGATCGCCGCCGAACTGGCACAGGCGCTGCGCAGCGGCGATCTCGATCCGATCCTGTACGCCCAGCTGGAAGACCGCCTGCATGCGATGTCCTCGATCCAGGCAGGCTGCGAGCGGATCCTGACCACGCCGCTGCCGTTCGCCTACACCCTGCTGCTGCACCGCTGCGCGTGGATGTTCTGTGTGCTGCTGCCGTTCGGCCTGGCCAGTTCGCTGGGCTGGGGCACGCCGGTGCTGTCGGCGGTGCTGGCCTACGCCTTCTTCGGCCTGGACCAGCTTGGCGAAGAAATGGAAGATCCGTTCGGCCTGGAGCCGAACGATCTGCCGCTGGACGCGCTGGTGCGCACGATCGAGATCGACCAGCTCGACGCGCTCGGTGAACGCCCCCTGCCCGAACCCCTGCTGCCGCAGGGCTACCTGTTGCACTAGCCACTCCTCGGAGCCTGCCATGCCTCATCCCCACTACCGCCCGCGGCGCATGCGCCATGACGAGTTCTCACGCCGCCTCATGCGCGAGAACACGCTGACCACCGACGATCTGATCTATCCGGTGTTCGTGCACGAACCGGCTGGCCGCACCGCTGTGCCGTCGATGCCCGGTGTGGAGCGGTTGTCCATCGAGGAACTGCTGAAAGTGGCCGAAGAGGCGCTGGAGCTGGGCATCCCGGTGATCGATCTGTTCCCGGTGATCGACGCCTCGCAGAAGTCGCTGGATGCCTCGGCGGCATGGGCGGAGGACGGACTGGCGCAGCGTGCGATCCGCGCCCTGAAGTCGCGCTTCCCGGAGCTGGGCGTGATGACCGATGTGGCGCTGGACCCCTACACCACCCACGGCCAGGACGGCATCATCGATGACAAGGGCTACGTGCTCAACGACATCACGGTCGAAGCGCTGGTCAAGCAGTCGTTGTCGCATGCCGAAGCCGGCGCGGACATCGTCTCGCCGTCGGACATGATGGATGGCCGCATCGGCGCGATCCGCCGTGCGCTCGATGCCGACCATCACCTCAATGTGCGCATCATGGCCTACTCGGCCAAGTACGCCTCGGCCTTCTACGGCCCGTTCCGCGACGCGGTGGGCAGCGCGGCCAGCCTTGGCAAGGCGGACAAGAAGACCTACCAGATGGACCCGGCCAACGGCGACGAGGCGATGCGCGAGATCGCGCTGGATCTGGAAGAGGGCGCCGACATGGTGATGGTCAAGCCGGGCATGCCGTATCTGGATCTGGTGCGTCGCGTGAAGGAACAGTTCGGCGTGCCCACCTTCGCCTACCAGGTCAGTGGCGAGTACGCGATGATGAAAGCGGCGTTCGCCAATGGCTGGCTGGACGAGCGCGCCTGCGTGATGGAGTCGCTGCTTGGTTTCAAGCGCGCCGGCGCCGATGGCGTGCTGACCTATTTCGCGCCACAGGTGGCGCGCTGGCTGCGCGAGCGCTGACAATAGCGCCATCGATGGAGGGAGGAACGGCTGATGGGACCCGAACTGGGATGGATGCAATGGCTGATCTGGGGCGTCGGCACGCTGGTGTTCGGTGCCGTCATCGTCGGCGTGTTCATCGCAGCCTGGCGGGCCGGCAAACGCCCTCCCGAGCAGCTCTCCGCCGCCCGTCGGGTCGCCCGCGAACAGTCCCTGCCGGACAGCGTGCAGGCCGAACTGGCCGCGCTCAACCAGCGCAAGGACAGGGGCCAGCTGAGCGAGGCGGACTACGAACAGCAGCGCGCCAAGGTGCTGTCGCGCTGATTGCGGTGCCCAGGGCCGGCATCTACCGCATGCAGCCGGCCACGGCAGCCACTTTCGGTACCGCCAACCGGTAGAGATCCACGCCCCCGGCACGCGGCGCTTTCGCCGCACTGCTGGCGACCAGCATTTCCCCCGGCTTGGCGTTGTCGATCACCGGCGCGCCGGTCCAGCCGCCTGCCTGGTTGAAGGACAGCCCCAGCGGCTGCAGCGCCACGCCACTCCAGGCGCACCCGCTGCTCCATACCTGCGCGCTCGTGCCGCTGCCACGACTGAACACCACGGCGCCGTCATTGCCCAGCCAGTCAGCGTCGGTCTCGTCATCGGCGCTGTTCAACGCGGCCAGCGCGGTGGCCGGGCCCCGCACGCCCTCGGCATCCAGGGTGGCCACGAACAGATCCCAACCGGCGCCACGGCCCTGCTGGCGCGCGAACAGCAGCCGCCGGCCATCCATGCTCAGCGCTGGACCGCGCTCTTCGTACCGCCCACGCTCGCCGCGCAGGGCCTGTGCGTTGCCAAGCCGGCCATCGCCGGTCACGGCGGCACGGTACAGCGCCAGCTGGCCTTCGGTACCCGCCGCGAACAGCAGCCAGCGGCCATCGCGACTGAAGTAGGGATCCCGGGCCTTACCGCTGACGTCGACCGCCAGCGCCTGTGCCTGCTGCCAGCGGCCATCGATCAGGCGGGCCTGCCACAGGCCCCAGCCGCCCTCGCCGCGGCGGGCGAAAACGATGCGCTGGCCGTCGGCACTGATCGTGCCGCGAGCCTCGTCGGCACGGGTCGAGACCACGCCCATGCCTTCGATGCCGTACTCGTTCAACGCCATCGCCACGGGGGCAGAGAGTAGACTGGCGGCAAGCACCAGCAGGGTCGGGGTGATGCGCATCATCCGGGTCCGTACACGAAAGAGCATCAGTCTAGCCAGCTTGAGGAATCCATGACCGACCGTTACGCCGTCTTCGGACACCCCGTCGCCCACTCGAAGTCGCCGCAGATCCACGCGACGTTCGGTCGCCAGGAAGGCATCGCCATCGACTACCGCACGATCGACCTTGCCCCCGACGCCTTCCTCGCCGGCCTGGAAGCATTCGCCGCCGAAGGTGGTGTCGGTGCCAACGTCACCCTGCCGCACAAGGAAGCCGCGTTTGCGGTCTGCACCACGCTGACGGCCCGTGCGCGCCGCGCTGGTTCGGTCAACACGCTGCTGCGCAAGGGCGAGCGCTGGCATGGTGACACCACCGACGGCATCGGCCTGGTGCGCGACCTGACCGACCGCCATGGCCTGGACCTGCGCGGCCGCCGGGTGCTGATGATCGGCGCCGGCGGCTCGGCCCGCAGCGTCGCCCCGGCGCTGCTCGATGCCGGCATCACCGAGCTGGTGGTGGTCAACCGTACGCCGGAGCGCGCCGATGAACTGATCGATGCGATGGGTGAGCCGGGCCGCGCCATCAGCCGCTACTGGGAAGACCTGCGTGAGCTGGGTGATTTCGAGCTGATCGTCAACGCCACCTCGGCTGGCCGTGACCGCGATGTGGAGTTCAAGCTGCCGCTGTCGCTGGTCAATTCGATGACCACCGCGGTCGACCTCAACTACGGCGAGGCGGCCATCGCGTTCCTGGCCTGGGCGCGCGCGGCGCAGTGCCGCAATACCGTCGATGGCCTGGGCATGCTGGTCGAGCAGGCTGCCGAGAGCTTCCTGCAGTGGCATGGTGTGCGCCCGCAGACCGACGAGGTCTACCAGCAGCTGCGGCAGGGCGCCCTGGCGCTGGCCGGCGAGGACTGAGCGATGGACAACATGACCCTGCTGGTGACGGTGCTGAGCATGGTGGGCGTGCGCCTGCCGGTGCTGATCGCGCTGTGCGTGGGCCTGGTGTGGGTGGTGGGCGCGCCGCGCGATGCCACCCGCAGCGGCGCGCTGGCCGGGCTGCTGCTGTTGCTGCTGGCCAGCCTCGGCAGCATGGCAGCGGGCATCCTGCCGATGTGGATGGTCAGCAGCGGTGACTTCAGCGCGGTTTCGAGCATGAGCGCCATCCTGGGCGTGCTGCATTTCGCTCTGGCGATGGTGGAAGCGATCGGCATGGTGCTGCTGGTCTGGGCGCTGGTGCGCCTGCTGCGTCAGCGGCCGCCTGTGGCAGGCCGGTAAGGTCGTGCCGGGCATGGCCCGGCGCTACCGTCGATGGGCGGGTAGCGCCGCATCTGCCCGGCGGAAGCGCCGCATCTGCCCCGGCGCTGTACCGCCATCCAGCCCATGACCGCCAAGGCCCGACGCCGCTGACCCTGTTCAGCGCACGCGCCTCGGTCCCGGCCGCCGGCCATGCGACAATGACCGGCCTGATCCAGCCACGGTAGTTCCCGGCGTGACCGAAACCGTCGCCGCTCCGCGCACGCTCGATGAGCCCTTGAAGGACGCGATCCGCAAGGCTTATACGACGCTGCAGGCCAACACTCCCGGCTTTTCCACGCGCCGCTCGCAGAGCCAGATGATCGGCGTGGTGTCGCGCGCGTTGTCGAAAAGCGGTGGCGTGGGCGTGGTCGAGGCACCCACCGGCGTCGGCAAGAGCCTGGGCTACCTGACCGCCGGCGTGCCGATCGCGCTGGCCAGCAAGAAGAAGCTGGTGATCAGTACCGGTACCGTGGCGCTGCAGTCGCAGCTGGTCGAGCGCGACATCCCGAACTTCCTCAAGGCCACCGGACTGGAAGCGACCGTGGCGCTGGCCAAGGGCCGCACCCGCTACCTGTGCACGCGCAATGCCGCCGAGGCGCAGGGCGAGGGCTCGCAGGGCGGCATGTTCGAGGATGACGCGCCCCTGTTCGACCGGCCGCTGGCGCCGATCGAGATGGACATCGCCAAGCGCCTGACCGACGCCTTCACCAGTGGCAGTTGGGATGGCGACATTGACAACGCACCGGAGACCATCAGCCCCGGCCTGCGCAGCCGCATCACCACGCCAGCCTCGGGCTGCGCCGGGCGCCGCTGTGCGTATTCGGCGCAGTGCGCGGTGCTGCGCTCGCGCAACACCGTGCGTGATGCGCAGATCGTGGTGACCAATCACGCGCTGCTGCTGTCGGCGCTGTCGATCGGCGACAGTGACAATGGCCAGCCGTTGATCGCCGCGCCCTCGGAGATGCTGCTGGTGCTGGACGAGGGCCATCACATCGGCAACGTCGCCATCGACCAGGGCGCGGCCAGCCTGGCGCTGGACGAGATGGCCAAACGCACCGGCCGCCTGCAGATCCTGATTGCCGGCGCGTATCGCGCGGTCGACAAGGACCGCCTCGGCAACCTGCTGCCGAACGAAGCCATCGACGTCGCCAGCAACGTGGCCAAGCAGCTGCGCGCATTCCGCGACCAGGTCGAAGCGGTGTGGATGCCGGCGCCGGCCGACGAGGAACCGATGTGGCGCGCGGCCAACGGTCGCCTGCCGGAAGCGTGGCGCGAGCCGATCGAAGCGCTGGCCGACGATACCCGCAGCCTCTACAACTGGGCGCATGCCGCCACCGCGCAGGTGGCCAAGGGCAAGCCGGACGACCCGGCGCGTGAGCGCCTGCAGCGCAACCTCGGCATGGCGCTGGAGATGATCGAGCAGCAGTACAACCTCTGGCAGGCCTGGCGCCGTGAGGACAAGGACGGTGCGCCGCCGATGGCGCGCTGGGTCACCGCCACCCGCGACGGCGATCTGGTGCTGCATGGCTCACCGGTCTCGGCCGCGCATGTGCTGCGCAAGCTGCTGTGGGACGAAGTGGATTCGGTGGTGATGACCTCGGCGACGCTGACCGGCGGTGGCGATTTCCAGTCGCTGGCGATCGACAATGGCATTCCCGAGGAAGCCGAGATGGTTTCGCTGTCCTCGCCGTTCGACCTGCCGAACCAGGCCGAGCTGATCGTGCCGAAGTTCCCGGTCACGCCCGACGACCGCGAAGGCCATCCCCGCGAGGTGGCGCGCTACCTCGACACGGAGCTGGACTGGGCCAAGGGCTCGATGGTGCTGTTCACCTCGCGCTGGAAGATGGAGAAGGTCGCCGGACTGATGCCTGCCGCGCGCCGCAAGCAGGTGCTGGTACAGGGCGAGATGTCCAAGACCCGGCTGATCGACGAACACCTGCGGCGCGTGGCGGCGGGCGAGGGCTCGGTGCTGTTCGGGCTGAACTCGTTCGGCGAGGGCCTCGACCTGCCCGGTGAAGCCTGCACCACCGTGGTGATCACCCAGGTACCGTTCGCGGTGCCGACCGATCCGCAGACCGCTACCCTGAGCGAGTGGTTCGAGGCGCGTGGACTCAACGCGTTCAACCTGATCGCCATTCCACACGCGCTGCGCACGCTGACCCAGTTCGCCGGCCGCCTGATCCGCACCTCCACCGATACCGGGCGCGTGGTCATCCTCGATTCGCGGCTGCTGACCCGCCGTTACGGCAAGCGCATCATCGACGCACTGCCGCCGTTCAAGCGCGTGATCGGCTGACGATCGGAAGGTAGCGCCGGGCCATGCCCGGCGAGCGCGAAGCGCGGCTTGTGTCAGGTGCCATGACCGATCAGGTGGGAATGCCGCCGCGCACGGTCCGGCGGCGCCTAATCGCCCAGCAGCGCGGTGTTGCGTACGGCGCCCTTGTCGGCGCTGGTGGCGAGCAGGGCGTAGGCCTTCAACGCGCTGGTGACCTTGCGTGGGCGCGCCTCACGCGGCTTCCATCCCAACGCATCCTGCTCGGCACGGCGCGCATCCAACGTCGCCGCATCCACCAGCAGATCAATCCGCCGCGCCGGAATATCAATGCGGATACGGTCGCCGTCGCGTACCAGCCCGATCGCACCGCCCGCCGCCGCTTCCGGCGAGGCATGCCCGATCGACAGGCCCGAGGTGCCGCCGGAGAAACGACCGTCGGTCAGCAGCGCGCACTGCTTGCCCAGCCCCTTCGATTTCAGGTAGCTGGTGGGGTAGAGCATTTCCTGCATGCCGGGGCCGCCTTTCGGGCCTTCGTAGCGGATGACCACCACGTCGCCCGCCTTCACTTCGTCGGCGAGGATGCCGGCCACGGCCGCGTCCTGGCTCTCGAACACGCGCGCGCTGCCTTCGAACACGTGGATGGATTCATCCACGCCTGCGGTCTTCACCACGCAACCGTCTTCGGCCAGATTGCCGCGCAGCACGGCCAGTCCGCCTTCTGCCGAGTAGGCATGCGCGACGCTGCGGATGCAGCCTTCGGCGCGGTCCACGTCCAGCGTGGGCCAGCGCGTGGCCTGGCTGAAAGCCACCTGGGTGGGGATGCCGGCCGGGCCGGCACGGAAGAAGTCGTGCACGCTTGATTCGCTGCTGACCGCCACATCCCAGCGCTGGAGAGCATCGGCCAGGGTGCGGCTGTGCACGGTCGGCACGGTGGTATCCAACAGGCCGCCGCGCGCCAGTTCGCCCAGGATGCCGTACACGCCACCCGCGCGGTGCACGTCTTCCATGTGGTACCTGGGCGTGTTCGGCGCCACCTTGCACAGCTGCGGCACGCGCCGTGACAGCGCATCGATGTGGGTCAGGTCGAAGTCCACTTCGGCTTCCTGCGCGGCGGCCAGCAGGTGCAGGATGGTATTGGTCGATCCGCCCATGGCGATGTCCAGGGTCATCGCATTGGCGAACGCGGCCTGCGTGGCGATGCCCCGCGGCAGCGCGCTTTCTTCCTCGCCGCCGTACCAGCGGTGGCACAGTTCGACGATCAGGCGGCCCGCGCGCAGGAACAGCTGTTCGCGGTCGGCATGGGTGGCCAGGGTGGAGCCGTTGCCCGGCAGCGACAGGCCCAGCGCTTCGGTCAGGCAGTTCATCGAGTTGGCGGTGAACATGCCCGAACAGGAGCCGCAGGTGGGGCAGGCGCTGCGCTCGAACTCGGCCACCTTTTCATCGCTGGCGCTCTCGTCGGCGGCGATGACCATCGCATCGACCAGATCCAGCTTGTGCTCGGACAGCCGGGTCTTGCCCGCTTCCATCGGCCCGCCGGACACGAACACCACCGGGATGTTCAGGCGCAGTGCGGCCATCAGCATGCCAGGGGTGATCTTGTCGCAGTTGGAAATGCACACCAGCGCATCGGCGCAGTGCGCGTTGACCATGTACTCGACCGAGTCGGCGATGATCTCGCGGCTGGGCAGTGAATACAGCATGCCGTCGTGGCCCATCGCGATACCGTCGTCCACGGCGATCGTGTTGAACTCCTTGGCGACGCCGCCGACCTTCTCGATCTCGCGCGCGACCAGCTGGCCGAGGTCCTTCAGGTGCACGTGGCCCGGTACGAACTGGGTGAACGAGTTGGCGATGGCGATGATCGGCTTGTGGAAATCGCCGTCCTTCATGCCGGTGGCACGCCACAGGGCGCGGGCGCCGGCCATGTTGCGGCCGGCGGTGGAGGTGCGGGAGCGGTATTCGGGCATGGCTGGCGGAACGGGCGGGCCGTACGACATGGGGTGTCGGACGATCATCGCCAATTTTTTCGGTTGCTGCTGCAACCACCGCTCGTCTGCGCGGCGCCGCCGGGTGATGCGGCGATGGCGGATCGGGCTGACGAAAATGAAACGCCGTTCATCTTTCGGACTTTGCCGATTCCGGTTGTTGGCCCGGATCGGGCATCATTGGGGTATTGATCCGCTGCTTGAGGCATGAGGCCATGAAACGTTCCCGCACCACCGCGCTGCTGCTGATGAGCGCTGCACCGCTGCTGTTCACCGCCTGCCAGAAGGAGCCGGAGGTGAAGGTGCAGGAAGGCCTGTTCACTTCGGTCGAGGCCTGCACCGAGGCCACCGGTGATCCGTCGTCGTGCCGCAACGCGTTCGCCGAGGCGCAGAAGCAGGCCGCCGACGCTGCGCCGAAGTACGCCACCAAGGAAGCCTGCGAGCAGGACTACAAGCCCGAGCAGTGCGTGCAGCAGCACACATCGGCAGGTACCTCGTTCATCGGCCCGATGATGATGGGCTTCTTCATGTCCCAGATGCTGAGCAACCGCGGTGGCCTGGCCCCGCAGGCGCCGGCGTCGGCACCGGCCTACCAGGACAAGAATGCGGGTTGGGCGCGTTCGGCCCCGGGCGGTACGGGTGGCCTGAACACCGCCAGTGGCATCGGCGCCGGCAAGGCTGGCCTGGCACCGGTCACCAGCGAGCCGAACCGTGCCGTCACCGCCAGCCGGGGTGGCTTCGGCAACACCAGCGCGCGTCGCAGCACCAGCGGCAGCTACGGCGGCTGATCGACCCATGCAGCGTATCCGTATCGCCGAGCGCGCCCACTGGCGGGCGCGCGCGGAGGAAGCCGGTTTCCGCTTCCACACCATCGACGGCCAGCCGTACTGGGATGAAAGCGCGTATTACGCCTTCACCCTGCGCCAGATCGAACAGGACATCGAAGATCCCAGCGCCGAGCTGCACCAGATGGCGCTCGACCTTGTCGGCGACGTGGTGGCCAGCGAGCGGCTGATGGATCAGCTGGCGATTCCCGCGCATTACCGCGACTGGATCGCCGACAGCTGGCGCCAGCGCCAGCCGCATCTGTACGGCCGGCTCGATCTGGCCTATGACGGTACCGGTCCGGCCAAGCTGTACGAGCTGAACTACGACACGCCGACCTCGCTGTTCGAGGCCAGTTTCTTCCAGTGGCAGTGGCTGGAGGACCAGCGCAACGCCGGCCGCCTGCCGCAGCATGCCGACCAGTTCAACGCCATCCATGAGGCACTGGTCGAACGTTTCGGCGAGCTCGCCGGCCGCCTGCCGCCACCGCTGTACTTCAGCGCCGTGGGCAGTTCGGAAGAGGACCGCGGCACGGTGGAATACCTGCGCGACTGTGCTTCGCAGGCAGGCCTGCACGGGCAGGGCATCGCCATCGAAGACATCGGCCTGTCCGCGGATGGCCGCTTCACCGCGCTGGACGATTCGGTGATCGGCACGCTGTTCAAGCTGTATCCGCTGGAAGACCTGATGGCCGAGGAGTTTGGCCGCGCGCTGCCCGGCTCGGGCGTGCAGCTGCTGGAACCGGCATGGAAGGCGGTGCTGAGCAACAAGGGCATCCTGCCATTGCTGTGGCAGCGCAATGTCGGCCACCCGAACCTGCTGGAGGCGCACTTCGACGACGGCAGCGCGCTGGCCACCGGATGGGTGCGCAAGCCGCTGTTCTCGCGCGAAGGCGCCAACATCGAAATGCACCTGGCCGATGGCAGTACCCAGCGCAGCGACGGCCCCTACGATGGACCGGCGATCATCCAGCGCGCGCATCCGCTGACCCGCTTCGAAGGCGGTTATCCGCTGATCGGCAGCTGGGTGGTCGGTGACCACGCCTGCGGCATCGGCATCCGCGAGGACGACAGCGCGATCACCCGCGACAGCGCGCGCTTCGTACCGCACGCAATCGTTGACGAGGCGCCGACGCGGATCTATGTCTGAGTACCGTTCGCACCCGCGCACGTAGTGGACGGTAGCGGCCGGGCCCGGCCCCCCGGCCCCCGGGGCGCCGCCCCTCGCCCGCCCCGGCGCTACCGGTCAGAGCAGGCCTTCGCGCTTCACGGCCAGGTAGCGTTCCACCAGCGCGGCCGGCAGGGCATCGGCGGTCACGTCCAGAACCATCACCTTCTCGCTGCGCAGTGCCTCGTGCGCCTTCGCGCGCTGCTGCAGGTACAGCGCCGCGGCGCCGGCCTGCGCGGCGTCCTCCAGCGTATGCACCTCGCCTTCGAGCGCGCCGTCCAGCTCGTGCTCGCGCAGGCTGGCCACGCACACCAGGTGGCGGCGCTGCAGCAGGCGCACCGCGGCCAGGAGGTCCTCGATGTCTTCGTCGCGCACGTTGCTGACCAGCATCACCAGCGCACGGCGTCGCTGGCGCAGGGATACTTCGGTGGCGGCGGCCAGGTAATCGGTGGCTACCGGCTGCGGCTGCAGGTCGTAGCTGGCCCGCAGCAGATGCTCGACGGTGCCCATGCCGCGCTGTGGCTGCACCCATCGACGCTCGCCGCCGACGGCGAACAGGCCAGCCGCATCGCCCTGCCGCAACGCCAGATAGGCGACCACCAGCGAGGCGTTCAAGGCATGGTCGAAGTGCGAGAGTCCGCCTTCGCTGGCCAGCATGCGGCGGCCACTGTCGAGCATCAGCAGCAACTGCTGGTTCTTCTCGTCCTGGTACTCGCGGGAGATCAGCTTGCGTGCGCGGGCGGTGGCCTTCCAGTCGAGCTGGCGCAGGCTGTCGCCGACGCGGTACTCGCGCATCTGGTGGAAGTCAGTGCCCTCACCACGCCGGCGCTTCACGTGGGCGCCCACCAGGCGTGAGGCCTGATCGGCGCTGAACAGCGCGAAGCGGGTCAGCGGCACGAAGTTCGGATAGACGCGGACGTCCAGCAGAGGGGGCAGGGTGCGCTGCTGCCACCACAGGCGCCATGGCGAGCGGATGCGCAGCTGCACGCCCTCGAAGCGGAAGCGTCCGCGCTGCTGCGGCTGCAGGGTGTAGTGCAGCGCGCAGGCATGCCCGGGACGCAGCTGCACGCGCTGGGGCAGCGACTCCAGCGGCCAGCCACCCGGCACCAGATCGAATACCTGCACCCGCATCGGCTCTGTGGTCTGCAGGCGCAGGCCCACCTCGCGGCGCACGCCCAGGGCCAGCGCTTCGGGCAGCTCGCGCTGCACCTGTGGCGACGGTCGCCGGGCCTGCCGCCACAGGTCCAGCAACGCCAGCGTACCGATCACCGTGGCGACCAGTGCCCAGCTCCAGCGCGGCAATGCGCCAGCCAGCACCACGCCTCCCAGCGCAGCCCAGGCCAGCAGCAGGACCAGCAGCAGCGGCGCAGGCCTCATCGGCGCGGTGCTTCCACCTTGGCCAGCAGCGCACCCAGCACATCGTCGGCGTCCTGGCCTTCGATCTGCAGTTCCGGTGCCAGCGCGATGCGGTGGCGCAGCGCCGGACGCGCGATGTCGCGCACGTCATCGGGGGTGACGAAGTCACGACCGGCCAGCACGGCCTGCGCGCGCGCAGCACGCACCAGTGCGATGCTGCCGCGCGGTCCAGCGCCCACGGCGATGCCGGGCCATTGCCGGGTGGCGGCGACGATGCGCACGGCGTAGTCGATCACTTCGTCATCGACGGTGATCGCGGCCGTGGCCTGCTGCAGCTGCAGCAGTTCTCCGGCGCCCAGTACGCGCGGCACCCGGCTCAGATCGAAATCGCTGGCGGCGCGGCCACGGGTGATGGCCGTGACCATGCGTTTCTCGTCCTCCAGCTGCGGATAGTCGATCAGCACCTTCAACAGGAAGCGATCCAGCTGCGCTTCCGGCAGCGGGTAGGTGCCTTCCTGTTCCAGCGGGTTCTGCGTGGCCAGGGCCATGAACGGCGGCGCCAGGGTGAACGCCTTGCCTTCGATGGTCACCTGGCCCTCCTGCATCACTTCCAGCAGTGCGGACTGGGTCTTGGCCGGTGCCCGGTTGATCTCGTCGGCCAGCAGCAGGTTGGTGAACACCGGCCCGCGACGGATCTTGAAGCTCTCGCTCTTCGGATCGTAGACGGCGTGGCCGCTGACATCGCTGGGCATCAGGTCCGGCGTGAACTGCACGCGGCCATAGTCCAGTTCCAGTGCCTGCGCC
Source organism: Stenotrophomonas sp. TWI169 (assembly GCF_039674705.1). Lineage (NCBI taxonomy): Bacteria > Pseudomonadati > Pseudomonadota > Gammaproteobacteria > Lysobacterales > Lysobacteraceae > Stenotrophomonas > Stenotrophomonas sp. TWI169. Next base: position 148,577 of record NZ_JBDJOB010000004.1, read on the forward strand.
AGTGCGCGCACCAGCAGTGTCTTGCCCAGTCCGGGCACGCCTTCGATCAGGACATGGCCGCCAGCCAGAAGGGCAACGAGGATCTGGTCAAGCACGTCGGCCTGGCCGATGAAGGCGTGGCCGACGGCCTGGCGGATGGCGTCGACGCGTTCGATCAGGCGGGCATTGGCGGCCGCCGGACGTTCGGGGACTTCGGTCATAGCAGGGATCTCATCTGGAGCAGCAAGCGGATGCGCTCGCGCAGGGCGGAGGAATCGTGCGGCGGAGACGGAGTCAGGGCACTGGCAACGCGGCTGCGCGGCCACTGCAGCAGTTCGGCGATGGCCTGTTCGCGTGGCGCGCCTTCCAGCGCAGCAGCGAGTGGCGCGCGCAGGCGCAGGCGATGCACGAACAGGGCATGCACGGCCTGGTACAGGCGCACGCCCTGGCCGAAGCGCAGCAGTAGTTCGCCGCTGGCGCGCACATGTTCCAGCAGCGAGCGGCGCTCGATCACGGGCGATGGCAACAGGCTGCCGAACCGCTGCGAGCGCGCCCACAGCCAGGCCAGCAGTGCCATCAGCAGCGGTACCCACAGCGGCCAGCCCTGGTAGAACAGGCGCACCCACAGTGACGGCGGACGACTGGCATAGACCAGCCACATGGCGCCCTTGCCGTAATTGGGATCGAGCAGGTAGCGGGTCAGATCGCGGTGGGAACGGTCGTGCAGGCCGTCGCTGGTCTGGCCCTTGGCTGCGGCCATCCGCGCGGCCTGCGACTCCACTTCGCTGCGCATGAAATCCATGTCCGCCAGCACGCTCACCCGGCCCTGGCCGTGACGCAGGCGCGCGAACACCAGGTCGTGCCCGCTGCCCCACCGGCGTTCGGTCCGCGCCTCGGCGGCGAAGCCTAGCGTGAAGCGGCGGCCCTGGCAGAATTCCACGTGGCCGGGATCGTCCTGGACATGGAAGGGCTGGCAGTCGCTGCGCTGGTAAAGGCTGTCCACGCCGAGTGCATCCAGCAGCGGCCCCTGCGTACTGCCGGCATCGTCCTCGGCCGGCGGCGGCGTGCGCAGCAGCAGATGGCCACCGCCGTCGACCCACGCCAACAGCGCCCTGGCGGCCGGCGCCGGCAGCTCGCTGCTGTCCTGCAGCAGCACCACCGTGTCCTGCGGCCCCAGCGCCATCTGCTGCAGGTCCAGCCGCGGCCGCGCATGCACCTCGATGCCATCGGCGCGCAGCGCCTGCCCGAGCACGTACAGCGGGTTGTAACGGGCCTCGCCCTGCGGTGGCAGCGTGACCGTTTCGGTGACCCGCTCATGGGTACGCATGAACAGGATCGCCAGTGGCACGCCGAGCAGCAGCAGCGTCCCCAGCAACAGTGACCAGAACAGGCGCGGGTTCATGCCTGCCACCCGTACTGCTGGCGCAGGGTCGTGGCCAGCGCATCGAAATCGCCGCGGCTGGGCAGGTGACCACCGTAGGCGGCGTATTGCCACATCCGCACGATGCGCGCGAACAGTTCACGGTCGACGCTGTCGGGCATGCGTCGCGAGGCACGCAGGCACTGCGATTCGGTGGCGCCCGGAGGCAGTGCGATGCCGGCACGCTCGCTGACCGTGCGCACGCTGGCCCGGTACAACAGGGCCAGCGCCTGGCGCGGCCGGCCCTGGTCCCACAGCAGACCAGCCTGGGTCGCCACGTCCGGCGGCAGCACCACCGGCAGCTCGACCTGTTCCTCGACCACGTGCGGCGCCGCTGCGGCCCGGCGGCGGCCCGAGCCGCGCAGCCACGGCAGCCACAACCGTGCAGTCAGCACCAGCACCAGAAGGAGGGCACCGAGCAGGCCCCACAGGCCCCATTCGGCCAATCGCGCCAGCCAGGCGATGCTGCTGCTGCGCGACGTGCGTTGGCTCTGGCTGCTGCCGTCGCGTTCCAGTTCCTTGCGTGCGTCCTTTTTCTCTTCCGCCTCTTCGATCGCTTTCCACTGCGTGACCTGGCGGGTCGGGCGCTGCAATGGATCCTCGTAGGCGCGGCTCACGGCCTGGCGGAAGCCCGCGGTATCCACCGGGGTGTCGCCGAAGATCATGGCGGGTGTATCGCCGGGGTTGATCTGCGGTGCCCGGCGCGCGTCGCTCTTGCGGTTGCTCGATGCGTCACCCTCCTGCGCGTGCACCGGCATGGAGGTGAGCGGCAGTGCCAGGCACAGCAGCAGCGCCAGCGACGAGGCAACCGGCAGCAGGCGTTCGCGCAGCCGGCGCAGGGCGATCTCCACGTCCCAGGCTTCCATCTGCGTACGTCGATTCAAGTACAGGCCGAACCCGGCGCCGACGTAGAACGGCCCGATCAGCACGGAGGCCAGCCAGCAGGCCAGATTGAATCCCAGCTTCGCCCAGGCGGGCGTGTCCTTGCCGATCATGTCCCAGGCCGCGCGCCAGGAATCGGAGAGCAGCTCGAACGGGATGAACATGAACACCGCGCCGATCGCGCCTGCGACCAGTACGCCCTCGAACACCATGCAGGCTACGGTCAGCACCAGCGCCGGACCCGCCGCGCCGGCTGCGACCGCGCGCCGGCGCGGGCCACGCTGTTCGGCGGTGTTGCCCTCCAGCAGGTTGACCGGCAGGCACAGGCTGCGCAGCACGCTGAAGCGACGCCAGCCCAGGTAGCCCCAGAAACCACGGTTGCCCCACTGCCGCTGTGCCCGCAGGGCGGCCAGGGCGGTGACCGGCTCGCCGAACACACCGCGTGACAGCACATACAGCGGCGCGCGTTCGAACACGGGCTTGCACCACCACATCAGCAGCCAGGCCAGGCCAAATGCGTCCAGCCACCAGCCCAGTGCGTTGGCGATCACGAACAGTGGTGCGCTGGCCAGCAGCCAGCTGCCCCACACCGCACGCGCATGCCGGCGGGTCAGCGCGCTGCCCAGCTCCATCGCTTCCCAGCCGCTGCGTGCGCGCAGCACGACGTCCAGGCGATCAATGCGCATCGCCGCCTCCGCGTCCGCCACGCCACAACCACAGCAGCACGCCGGCCCACAGCACCCCGGCCACACTGAACTTGCCCCACGCCGGCACTTCGGCAATGGACGACCAGAACGCCTCCACGAACGCCGCGACCAGCAACATGAAGGCCACGCCCAGGCACAGCCGGGCACCGATGCGGCCACCTTCGACCAGTGCGTCCAGGCGGCTGCGGCGTCCGGGCGCCAGCAGCTTCATGCCCAGCTGAAGACCGGCGCCGCCTGCGATGACGATGGCGGTGAGCTCGAATGCACCGTGGCCGACCACGAAGCGCCAGAAGGGATCACCATGGCCGATGTGCTGCAGGTGGCCGGCCACCGCGCCGATGATGACGCCATTGAACAACAGCACCAGCAGCGTGCCCAGCCCGGCCAGCAGGCCGCTGGCGAAAGTGCGCAGGGCGATGCTGATGTTGTTCATGATGTAGTGGCCGAACATCATCCAGTCGGTACCGCTGTCGCGGCCCAGGCGTTCGGCAGCCGGGTCGTACATGCGTTCCATTTCGGCGATCTGGCGGTTGTCCATCACCTGGTGGATCAGGTCCGGGTACAGCTGCACCAGCACGAAGCAGCCCACCGCCGGCAGCGCGAACATCGCCAGGGCGGCCCACATGCTGCGTGCCTGGCTGCGCACCAGCAGCGGGAAATCGGCCACCAGGAATTCAAGCGCGCGCCGCCAGCGCGTGGGAGGCGTCCGGTACAGCACGCTGTGGCCCTGCTGCATGAGCTGTTGCAGGCGCTGCACCAACTGCGGGCTGTAGCCCCGCTCACGGGCCAGTGCCAGCTGCTGGCACAGCCGCCGGTAACGCTGTGGAAACGCAGTGTCGTCCAGCGTGGTGGCCGCGGGCTGGCGGCGGCGACGGCGGGAGGCGCCGGCACGCAGCAGCAGCCACTGCTCCAGGTCCAGCCATTCCTGCTGATGGCGGGCGACGAACTGTTCCTGCTTCATCGCCGTCCCAGCAACCAGTTGGCCATCGCATACAGGCGCAGCACGCCGACCTGGCCATGGGTGCCGGTCAATGGTTCGGCGATGGCGGCCAGTTCCTGCTGGCGGAGCGGTGCCAGCCGCGGGGCACGCTCGGCGAAGGCCAGCAGCGCCGCCTGTTCCTCCGGCCGCAGCGGCTGCGGCGGCGCCAGCACGCTGTCGATGGTGGCCGGCGGCGGCAGGTACAGCGCCGGCGCGTGCACCACCACGGTGCCGGCGACCAGATCGCCCAGGCGGCGGCCATGCGCGTCGAACAGGCTGCTGAGCAGGCCCAGCGCGTAGGCGAACGGCAGCATGTCGACGGTCCGCAGCAGGTTGCGGGTGATCGCCGCCATCCAGCCCACCGGCGCGCCATCACGGGCCAGCACGCGCAGGCCCAGCGCGCGCTTGCCCGGGGTGCGGCCCCACAGCGCCTCGCAGACGATCGGATACGCCCAGTACACCAGGAACATCAGGGCCAGGTAGAGGCCGGTGCCGAATTCCTTCAACAGTGCCAGCGGGATCGACAGCGCGGCAAGAATCGCGAAACGAATGGCCAGATCGACCAGCCAGGCCAGCGCACGTGGCACCGGACCGGCGGCCGGCAGCTGCAGCGGCACGCCTTCCGGCGTCACCACCTCGCGGTAGGTGTCGAGCATCGGTGCGGCCATCAGAGCGACGGCCTTCGTTGTGGGCGCTGGAGTCCTCTCCGGCTGGCAACCACAGGCATGGGGGTCTCGACAGTTCCTGGTCGGGCCCAGACTTTAGCAGAGCGCGCCGGCAGTCGAGGGCCTCAGCCCAGGTATTCGTCCTTCAGCCGGACGTAGTGGTCGGCCGAGTAATGCAGCGACTCGATCTCCCTGTCGCTCAGCATGCGCGCCGGCCGGGCGGGATTGCCCAGCCAGAGTTCGCCTTCGCCGACCACCTTGCCCGGGCCCACCACTGCACCAGCACCGACGAAGCCGTGGCGCTCCACGCGCGCGCCATCGAGGATGCAGGCGCCCATCCCGATCAGGCTGTAATCGCCGATGCTGCAGGCATGGATGATGCAGCCGTGGCCGACTGTCACGCCTTCGCCGATCAGGGTCGGATGGCCGGCCTTGTTGTACGGGCTGTGATGGCTGACGTGGATGATGGTGCCGTCCTGCACGTTGGTGCGGGCGCCGATGCGGACGAAATTGACGTCGCCACGGATGACGGTACCCGGCCAGATCGAAACATCGTCGGCAAGCTCCACGTCACCAATGAGGGTACACGCCGGGTCGACGTATACGCGTGCGCCGAGCACCGGCATCTTGTCGCGGAAAGGGCGCAGCGGGGTCATCGGTGTCTCCGGAAATCAGGGCGATCGCGACGATGATACGCGGGCCGCTGCGCTCGCCGGGCATGGCCCGGCGCCACCGTCGATGCTGCGTTACGCCACGCGTCCGCGCCGTGCACGCTCCAGGTGCACCAGCAGCAGCGAGATCGCGGCCGGCGTCATGCCGGGGATGCGCTGCGCCTGGCCAATGGTCTGCGGACGCACACGTTCCAGCTTCTGCAGCACTTCGGCCGACAGGCCACGCACGCTGGCGTAGTCGAAGCCTTCAGCGATCGGCGTGGCTTCGTGCCGCTGCTGGCGCGCGATCTCGTCGCGCTGGCGGTCCAGGTAGCCGGCGTATTTCACGCCGATCTCGACCTGCTCGGCCACCTTGCCATCGGCCACTGCCGGGCCGAGCGAGGGCACCTGCATCAGCTGCGCGTAATCCAGCTCGGGGCGCTTGATCAGGTCGAGCACATTGGTTTCGCGGCTGACAGTCACCCCCAGCGTGTCCTGCACTTCGCGGCCCAGGGCATTGGCCGGGGTCGCCCACAGCGCCCCCAGCCGCGCACGTTCGGCGGCTACGGCAGCCTGCTTGGCCTCGAACGCCATCCAGCGCCGATCATCGACCAGTCCCATGTCGCGGCCAACCGGAGTCAGGCGCTGGTCGGCGTTGTCCTCGCGCAGCTGCAGCCGGTACTCGGCGCGGCTGGTGAACATGCGGTACGGCTCGTTGGTGCCGTGGGTGATCAGATCATCCACCAGCACGCCCAGATACGCTTCGTCGCGGCGCGGGCACCAGCCATCCAGGCCGCGCACCTGGCGGGCCGCATTGAGGCCGGCCAGCAGGCCCTGCGCGGCCGCCTCTTCATAACCGGTGGTGCCGTTGATCTGGCCAGCGAAGAACAGGCCGTTGACCAGCTTGGTTTCCAGCGAAGCCTTCAACCCGCGCGGATCGAAGAAGTCGTACTCGATGGCGTAGCCGGGGCGGGTGATGTGCGCGTTCTGGAAGCCCCGGATGCTGCGCACCATCTCCAGCTGCACGTCGAACGGCAGCGAGGTGGAGATGCCGTTGGGATAGATTTCGACGATGCCCAGCCCCTCAGGCTCGACGAAGATCTGGTGGCTGGCCTTTTCGGCGAAGCGCACCACCTTGTCCTCGATGGAGGGGCAGTAACGCGGGCCGATGCCTTCGATCTGGCCGCTGTACAGCGGCGAGCGATGCAGGGCGTCACGGATGATCTGGTGGGTCTGCTCGGTGGTATGGGTGATCCAGCAGCTGACCTGCTGCGGATGTTCGTCCACCGAGCCGAGGAAGGACATCACCGGCCGCGGCGTGTCACCGGGCTGCTCGTCCATCATGCTGTAATCCAGCGAGCGGCCGTCGATGCGCGGTGGCGTGCCGGTCTTCAGGCGATCGACCTGGAACGGGCGCTCGCGCAGGCGTGCGGCCAGCGTGGTGGCCGGCGGATCGCCCATGCGGCCGGCGGCGTACTGGGTCGGACCGACGTGGATCTTGCCGGCCAGGAAGGTGCCAGCGGTCAGCACCACCGCCTCCGCATCGAAGCGCAGGCCGGTCTGGGTGATGACGCCGCGCACGGCGTCGCCCTCGATGACCAGATCATCGACGGCCGCCTGGAACACGGTCAGGTTGGCCTGGCCCTCGACGAGGGCGCGGATCGCCATGCGGTACAGGTTGCGGTCGGCCTGGCAGCGGGTGGCGCGCACCGCCGGACCCTTGGAGGCATTGAGCGTGCGCCACTGGATGCCGGCGCGGTCGGCGGCATGCGCCATCGCCCCGCCAAGGGCGTCGATCTCCTTGACCAGATGGCCCTTGCCGATACCGCCGATGGCCGGATTGCAGCTCATCGCGCCCACCGTTTCGATGTTGTGGGTCAGCAGGAGGGTGCGCACGCCGGTGCGGGCCGCGGCCAGCGCGGCCTCGGTGCCGGCGTGGCCACCGCCGATGACGATGACGTCGTAACGATGGAAGGAGTGGGTCATGGGGGCGGAGTCGATGGGGGCGGACGCGGCCGGAGGCGGTGCCGGGGTGGCGATTTTAGCGCCATTCGGCAGGGCGACGCCCGGAGAAGCCAGGGCCGGACGAAATTGATCCTAAAGTTGGCAGGATTTTTGCAGATAACCCAATAGCACCCATCGTGGCTGGCGCCGAAGGCGCCCGTGACCGGAATTGGAACAGGGGCCGGTACAGGCGCACGATGGGGGAGCAGAGGGCCGGCAGTCGGGGGACTGTCCGGCCCTGTTTTTCTTCGCCGAAGGCATCCGCAAAAACAGACGGCCCCGCATTGCGGGGCCGTCTGCCTTCAGAGGTGCCGACATCCGACAGGGCCGGAACAGGGGGGATCCAGATGTTCCTGTCGGATATCGACGTAGAGCTTTCCGCGACGGCCCATACCGCTTCTTGTCACTTTGTGACGCGGGCCGTCACAACCGCTTTAGATTGCCGCTTGGACCGTGTGAAATGCAAGACGGTTCAGCGCTCAAGTGTGCGCTGCGTCGCACGATCCATGTTGCGCCAGGGGGAACCGTTCATCCTGGGCGCACTCGGTGCCGGCGCCGGGCGGGCCGGCGGTGCCGGGCGCTGCACGCTCGGCTGCGGCGGGCGTCGCATCGAGTCCATGTTCCGCCACGGTGAGCCGCCATTGTTCTCGCGCGGCGGACGCGGCGGACGGTTCTCGCCATTGCCCGGCGGGCGCGGTGGCGGGCGGTGATTGTGCGGTGGACGATAGATCGGACGCGAGTAGTACGGGTAGCCATAGCCGCCGTAATAGCCGCCATAGCCTCCGTAGTACGGGCCGTAGTTGTAGGGATAGCCGGCGGGGTAGCGGTACTCCACCGACGGCGCACCGTGGTAGTAGCTGCCGCTGCGGCCACCGCCGACATAGTCGTAGGTGGTGCAGCCGGTCAGGGCCAGCAACAGGCCACCGGCAAGCATCAGGCGCGTTTTCATGTGGGTCCCCCCAGAACGGGTGTGCAGTCAGCTTCGGGCGTGGGCATTGAATCGGCCCTTAATTCCACCACCCAGGATGAATGGCGGCGAAGGCCTGCATGCTGGCATGGCCTGTGCCGGGGTCGCCAGCACGAGGGCATACGTTAATCTTGCGTCATGAGCGATTCACTGTTGCCCCGTGCCGAAGATGTCCTGGCTGCCGCCGCGAGGATCGCGCCGCACGCAAGTGTGACGCCGGTGCTGCGCTCGCGCACCCTCGACACGCTTGCCGGCGCACGCCTGGCCTTCAAGGCCGAGCACCTGCAGCGGGGCGGCGCGTTCAAGTTCCGGGGCGCCTGCAACGCCGTCTGGTCGCTGTCGGACGAGCGCGCCGCACGAGGTGTGGTCACCCATTCATCGGGAAATCATGGCGCGGCCCTGGCGCTGGCGGCACGGACGCGGGGCATTCCCTGCCATGTGGTGGTGCCCGAGGGCGCCGTCGCCGCCAAGCTGGCCAACATCGCGCGCCATGGAGCCACGCTCTGGCGTTGCGCGCCGACCATTGCCGAGCGTGAGGCCACCTGCGCCAGGGTGCAGGCCGACACCGGTGCAACCCTGGTGCACCCGTATGCCGATCCGGCGGTGATGGCAGGGCAGGGCACCGCTGCGCTGGAACTGCTGCACAGCGACGGGCCGTTCGACGTGCTGGTGGTGCCAGTGGGCGGTGGTGGCCTGGCCAGCGGTACTGCGCTGGCGCTGCAGCTGGCCGGCCCGCAGACCCGGCTGGTGCTGGCCGAACCGGCTGGTGCCGACGATACCGCCCGCTCACTGGCCGCCGGCGAGCGGCAGGGCGCGTTCACCCCCGATACCGTCTGCGATGGCCTGCGCACCCTGATCGGTGCGCCCAACTTCGCGCTGCTGCGTGCTGCCGGTGCGGAGGTCATCGTGGTCGATGACGCCGCCACCCTGGCTGCGATGCGCCTGCTGTGGGAGGTGCTCAAGCAGGTGGTTGAACCGTCTTCGGCGACGGTGCTGGCGGCGGTGCTGTCCCAGCCGGAAGGGTTTGCCGGGCAGCGGGTGGGCCTGGTGCTGTCCGGTGGCAACGTCGATCTTCCCGCCCTGCGCTGGGGCATGCCTTGAGCCGCGGCCGGCACCGCGAGCGTACCGGCCTGTTCGGTTGGGCGTGGCGGCTGTTCGTGCTGCTGGTGATCTGGCTGCTGGGCGTGACCGCATGGATCGTCTGGGTGGGAGAGCGCGATCAGGCCGCCCAGGCCGATGCGATCATCGTGCTCGGTGCGGCCGCCTATGACGCCAAGCCGTCGCCGGTCTTCGAGGAGCGCATCCGTCATGGCCTGGACCTGTACGAGGCCCGGTATGCACCGCTGCTGATCTTCACCGGGGGGTATGGCGGCAGCGGCGCCCGCTTCTCCGAATCGCAGGTGGCGCGGCGCTATGCGCTCAAGCACGGCGTTCCGGACGACGCGATCCTGATTGAAACCGCTTCGCGCAACACCGTGCAGAATCTGATCGAGGCCAAGCGGCTGATGGACCAGCGCAACCTGCACCGGGTGATCATCGTCAGCGATCCGCTGCACATGGCACGCGCGCTGCGCCTGAGCCGGGCGCTGGGCATCGATGCGCTGGCGTCATCGACGCCGAGCACCCGCTTCCGCAGCTTCCACACCAGCTGGCGTTTCCTGCTGCAGGAAATCTATTTCTTCCATCGCGATCTGGTGCGGCCACCGCTGAGTTCGCCGGCCAATACCTGAGCGGCTGCCGCCTGCTTTGGGTGGGTGCCGACCTTGGTCGGCACAACCTGCCAGATCGCGATGCCGCAGGCATTGTGCCGACCAAGGTCGGCACCTACCAGAACGGATTCCGTGCATGAGTCGGTAGTCGCCGACCTTGGTCGGCGCATCACCCGTGATCGATCAGGTCTGCTTGCGACGGATCGGAATGGCCGACACCGGTACCGAGGCCACGTCGTGGCCGCCTTCGCGGATCGGTGCGCCCGGGTCCGGTGCCCAGGCATGGGCATAGATCACTTCCCAACTGCTGGGCAGCGTGCCATCGGCACGGCGCATCGGCTCGTAGGCGGCCGCCGCAGCGGCGAAGCGCCCGCGGCCGGTCAGCGTATGCCGACGGTCCACCCGCGCATTGGTCGCGCCCATCGCCCGCAGTTCGCGCATCAAGGCGGGCAGATCCTCGTAGGTCAGGGTGAACAGGTCGCGGTCCAGCACGGGGTCGCGGAAGCCGGCCATCATCAGCGCGTCGCCGAACTGTGCGATCTGCGCGAAACGGCTGACGTGCGGGCGATCATCGGCAGCAGCGAACGCTTCGTTGAGCTCGATCAGGGTTTCCGGCCCGAAGGTCGAGCACAGCAGCAGGCCGCCGGGCTTGAGCACGCGGCGGAAGCCGGCGAACACTGCAGGCAGATCGTCCACCCATTGCAGGCAGAGATTGCTGAAGATCACATCCACACTATTGTCGGCCAGCGGCAACGCCGCCGCATCGGCGCACAGGCGCTGGAAGGGCTTCCACCACCCGGCCTGGCGCCTGGCCTGATCGAGCATCGGCAGGGCGATATCCAGCGCGATCACCTGTGCCTTCGGCCAGCGCTTCTTCATCAGTGCGCTGGCATGGCCGGTACCGGCACCGATGTCCAGCACCACCTCGGGCCTGCGTGCCTCCAGGTAGTCCAGCGATTCCACCAGCCGTGACTGCACTTCGCGCTGCAGGGCAGCGGCGGCGTCGTAGCTGCTGGCGGCGCGGGAGAACGCACGGCGCACATGGCGGGGATCGAAGTGGGACGGCATTGCAGGATCTCTCAGAACGTACCGGGGTAGGCGCCGCCATCGATCAGCAGGTTCTGCCCGGTGATGTAGCCGGCCTGTGCGCTGCACAGGAAAGCGCAGGACGCGCCGAACTCGTCGGCGGTGCCGAAGCGGCCGGCGGGGATCTGCTGGCGGCGGCGCTCGGCGATCTCTCCGGCATCGCCATCCTTGCCCGCGCTGTGGGCGAAGTTGGCGCGCAGGCGATCAGTGTCGAACTGGCCAGGCAGCAGATTGTTGAGGGTGACGTTGTGGGCGACCGTGCGCCGCGACAGACCGGCGACGAAGCCGGTCAAGCCACTGCGCGCGCCGTTGGACAACGCCAGGGTATCGATCGGCGCCTTCACCGCCGACGAGGTGATGTTGACGATACGGCCGAAGCCGCGTTCGATCATCGCGTCCACGGTGGCGCGGATCAGCGCGATCGGGGCCAGCATGTTGGCGTCCAGTGCAGCGATCCAGTCGTCACGCTCGAAGCTGCGGAAATCGCCCGGCGGCGGCCCGCCCGCGTTGTTGACCAGGATGTCCACCTGCGGGCAGGCGGCCAACGCAGCGGCACGTCCGGCTTCTGTGCTGACGTCGGCAGCGACCGCGTGCACCTCGCCGGCGCCGGGCAGTGCGCGCAGATGCTCGGCGGCGGCCTGCAGCGCTGCTTCGCCGCGCGCAACGATCACCACGTTCACGCCTTCGCGCACCAGTGCGCGCGCGCATCCCAGGCCCAGCCCCTTGCTTGCACCGCAGACCAGGGCCCAGCGGCCCTTGATACCCAGATCCATGCGTCAGCCCTGCGCAGTTCGAAGGAACGTCATTGTCCGTCATCCGCCGGTGTCAGGCCGGCAACGAAGCGTTGCAGGACGGCGGCCACTTCGTCGGCGTGGCCGAGGAAGGGGGCGTGGCCGCCGTGAGCGATGGTCAGCGCCTGTCCGCCGGGCGCGAGCGCCGCTGCAGCCTGTATGGCGGCCGGTGGCACCAGCCTGTCGCGTTGACCGGCGATCCACAGGCTGGGCTTGCCCAGTGCCGGCAGGGCGCCGCGCAGGTCGGTGCTTTCCAGCAGCTGCAGACCCTCCCGCAGGGCGCGTGCGGTCGGTGCACCGCGTTCCACCAGGCGCTGGCGCAGGGTGCGCAGTTCCTCGCGGGCGTGCGCCGAACCCATTACATCCAGGGCCAGGAATCGTTCCAGCGTGCCACCGAAATCGCCGGCCAGCTCACGGCCGAACTGCTCGAACACGGCCGGCTCCACCGCATGCGGCCAGTCGTCGCCGCGCACGAAGCGGGGCGTGGCAGCGATCATCGCCAGTCCCCGCACTTTCGGCAGGGTCGCCGCGGCATGCAGTGCGAACAGCCCGCCCAGCGACCACCCGCACCACACCGCCGGTGGCGTGGCGGCGGCGATCGCGTTGACCACGAAGGGCAGGCGCAACGGCGTAGCGTCCTCGCGGCTGTGGCCGTGTCCGGGAAGATCGACCAGGTGCAGGGTGAACTGCTGCGCCAGGCGCTGGACCAGCGGCGCGAACACACCGCCCTGCAGGGCCCAGCCGTGGATCAGTACCAGGTCCGGCCCCTGGCCGGCGACTTCGATATGCATGCGGGAACCAGCCGAACCTCAAGCCAGGGCCGGCAACGGCGGTGGCGCGGCCTCGCGCGGCGTGACCGAGAGGCGATCACGCGCGCTGGCGATGGCCTCGACCAGCCCCCGCACCTGGTCTGCCGTGTGCAGGGCAGAGAGGGTGACGCGCAGGCGCGCCTTGCCCTCTGGAACGGTCGGCGGGCGAATCGCTCCGACCAGCCATCCCGCCTGCTCCAGCGCCTTGGACAGCGCCAGTGCGGTGTGGTCATCGCCGCACAGCAGGGGCTGGATCGGTGTCTCCGATGCCATCAGGTCCAGCCCGTGGCGGCGCGCTTCGCCGCGGAACAGTGCGATCAGGTCGACCAGCTTGGTGCGGCGCCAGTTGTCGCGGCGTGCCAGGCGCACTGCTTCCAGTGCCGCCGCCGCCAGCGCCGGCGGCATTGCGGTGGTGTAGATGTAGGGGCGGGCGGTTTCGGCCAGATGTTCGATCAGGTCTTCGCGGCCCAGCACCAGCGCGCCGGCGCTGCCCAGCGCCTTGCCCAGGGTGACCAGTTGCAACGGCACGTCGTCCACCCCCAGACCGGCGGCCGCCACCGTGCCCCGGCCATCGCCGACCACGCCAACACCATGTGCATCGTCCACATAGAACAGTGCCTGCTGCAGGCGCGCGACCAGTGACAGTGCGCGCAGCGGCGCGACGTCGCCGTCCATGCTGAAGACACCATCGGTGGCCAGCATCGCTGCGCCATCGGCTGCGTGCCTGAGCTGGCGCATGGCCCCTTCCGCATCCAGGTGCGGGTAGCGGCGCAGACGCGCACCGGCCAGCCGCGTGGCATCGAGCAGACTGGCGTGATTGAGCTTGTCCTGCACGCAGACGTCGTTCTCTTCGCTCAGCAGCGCCTGCTGCACCGCCAGGTTGGCGGCAAAACCGCTGCCGAACAGCAGTGCGCGCGGGTAGCCCAGCCACTCGGCCATTTCGCGTTCCAGAGCATCGTGCATCGCGTGGTGGCCGCAGACCAGGTGCGATGCGCCGGCCCCGGCGCCTTCGCGGGCGGCCGCGTCCTGCAATGCATTGACCACGCTGAACTGCTGGGCCAGGCCCAGATAGTCGTTGCTGCAGAAGCCGGTCAGCCAGCGGCCTTCCACTTCCAGGCAGACGCCATCGCGACGGCTGACCGTGCGCCGTGGGCGGCGACGACCTTGGGCATCGCGCAGCGCGCGCTGGTCCTGGATGCGGGCGGTGAGGTCGGGGCGGGCCATGGCGGCGGGAGGCGGCGACGGGGCGGCTAGGGTAGCGCGTTGCCGCGACGCCTGCTCGGGCCCCGTCTCAGGCTGCGTGAGCGCAGCCGCAGCCGGGTGCATCGCTGCCGATATCGGCATGCACGGTACCGCCGTGGTCGTGGCCCTCGGCGTCCACCTGCACCGCCATCGGCTGCAGGCCCAGCCGCGCGAACAATGCCAGATCGCGTTCGCTTTCCGGGTTGCCGGTGGTCAGCAGCCTGTCGCCATAGAAGATGGAGTTGGCGCCGGCCAGGAAGCACAGCGCCTGCAGTTCGTCGCTCATCGCCTCGCGGCCGGCCGACAGGCGCACCATCGAACGCGGCATGGCAATGCGTGCCACCGCGATCATGCGCACGAACTCGAACGGGTCCAGTTCGGCACTGCCGTGCAGCGGCGTACCGGCCACCTGCACCAGTCTGTTGATCGGCACCGAATCCGGATGGGCCGGCAGCGTGGCCAGGGCCAGCAGCAGGCCCACGCGCTGCGCCCGCGTCTCGCCCATGCCGACGATGCCGCCGCAGCAGGTCTTCAGGCCTGCATCCCGCACGTGTTCCAGCGTGTCCAGGCGGTCCTGGTACTGGCGGGTCTGGATGATCGAGTCGTAGTAGTCCGGCGCGGTATCGAGATTGTGGTTGTAGTAGTCCAGGCCGGCGTCCTTCAGTGCCCGTGCCTGGTCGCCACTGAGCATGCCCAGCGTGGCGCAGGTTTCCAGGCCCAGTGCCTTCACCCCTGCGATCATCGCCGCCACTTTCGGGATGTCGCGATCCTTTGGCGACCGCCAGGCCGCGCCCATGCAGAAGCGTGACGCACCGGCAGCCTTGGCCTGGCGCGCCTTGGCCAGCACCGCTTCGGTGTCCATCAGCTTCTGTGCGTTGACGCCGGTGCTGTAGCGCTGGGCCTGCGGACAATACGCGCAGTCCTCCGGGCAGCCGCCGGTCTTCACCGACAGCAGCGTGGAGACCTGCACCCGGGCGGGGTCGAAGTGCTCGCGATGGACCGCAGCGGCGCGGAACAACAGGTCGGGGAGGGGGAGTTCGAACAGCGCCTGCAGTTCATCGTGTTGCCAGTCGTGGCGGATGGCGGCGGCCATGGCAGGACCCTGGGTACGAGTGGAGCGAGGGCGGCAGTGTGGGTAGCGCTGATGCTTCTGTCAACCAATTACATTGATTTCTAGTTTACATTGCGACCCTCTGATCAGACTGGAGCGGATGGACCGCGTTTCACCGTTTCGTGCAAGGCAGCCGGCCACAGTAGCCACTGCCCTACGGAAGCGCTGGCGCGCAGACTCTGTCCCATGACCGATCTCCATCGACTTCGCGGCCGCATCAGCGCGCTGGTCCTCAGTGAGGCCTGGCGCCGCCGCGCCGCACTCTGGGGCGGTGCCGTAGCCGTGGCGCTGGTGGCCATCCTGTTCGCCAAGGCCAGCGACGCGGCATTCCATCTGTTCCAGCGCATCACCACCCATTCGCCGTGGTGGGCGCTGCTGCTCACGCCAGGCATCTTCGCGCTGCTGGCATGGCTGACCAGCGGTGTACTGAAGCCTACCCGCGGCAGCGGCATTCCCCAGGTCATCGCTGCGCTGGACAAGCCGGATGCCTCGTTCCGCGCGACGAATCTTTCACCGGCGGTATCGGCCGGCAAGCTGCTGCTGACGTCACTGTCGTTGTTGGGCGGTGCTTCGGTCGGCCGCGAAGGTCCGACCGTGCACGTGGGTGCAAGCCTGATGTACCTGTTCGGTCGTTGGTTTGGTTTCAAGGACCCGCGTGAGCTGTCGCACTTCCTGCTGGCGGGCGGCGCCGCAGGCATCGCGGCAGCCTTCAATACCCCGTTGGCAGGCATCGTGTTCGCCATCGAGGAACTCAGCGGCCGCTTCGAGCACCGCTTCTCGGGCACGCTGCTGACGGCGGTGATCGTCGGTGGTGTGGTATCGCTGGGTCTGCTGGGCAACTACACCTACTTCGGCCATGTTTCGGCGCGGCTTCCGCTGGGCCAGGGCTGGCTGGCGATCCTGCTGTGCGGTGTGGTGGCGGGATTGCTGGGAGGACTGTTCGCGCGCGCCGTACTGGCGAGCGCGGCAGGCCGTCCGCGCTGGCTGGGGCAACTGCGCCAGCGCCATCCCGTGCTGTTGGCCGCCGGCTGCGGCCTGGTGGTGGTGGCGCTGGCGATGCTGTTTGGTGAAGGTGCGTTCGGCACCGGCTACGAACAGGCACGCAGTCTGGTGCAGGGTCACGCGCTGGTGGGTCATGAGTTCGGGTTGATGAAGCTGCTGGCCAATCTGGCCTCCTATGTGGCCGGTATCCCCGGGGGCCTGTTCTCGCCTGCGCTCGCGGTCGGTGCCGGGTTGGGCCACAACCTGGCCGTGCTGATGCCCGGCGTGGATCCACGCGCGTTCGTGCTGCTCGGCATGTGTGCGTATCTGACCGGCGTCACCCAGGCCCCACTGACCTCCGCCGTCATCTCGCTGGAACTGACGGACAGCGGTGACCTGCTGCTGCCGATTCTGGCCACGGTACTGATTGCCCGCGGGGTATCCGGTCTGGTGTGCCGGGTGCCGATCTATCGTGGCCTGGCCGAGCTGCTGATGGTGCCTGGCCCATCGGCCGATGCCACGTCCGTCGATCCCGGTCGAAAGTAGGTGATCCGCGTACGTGCCCGGCAGATGCTGCCAGGGAGAGGCGACCGGCAGCCACCCTGGCAGGCCATGCAGTAGGGGGCATGGTGGGTCATACCCGTCGGCACACGATGACGGGCATTTCACCGACCCATGTCTGGTCCGTCCGCCGATGGCGTCGCTGCCTGCCATGCGCGAGCCTGCGGCATGCGCATCGTCCACCGCATTGTCGCCGGGGCCCCGTTGCAGCGGCTGCTGCGCCTGCTGATTCCGCTGCGCTGCCTGGTCTGCAACGACCCGGGTCACGACGAGCTGGATCTCTGTGCGGCCTGCTACGCCGGACTGCCGTGGTCGGGTCGCGCCTGCCTGCGCTGCGCGCTGCCGCTGCCGGATGCGGCCCTGATCGTCTGCGGCAGCTGCCGCGAGGAGGCACCACCGCAGCTGGCCACGCACGCGAGCCTGCTGTACCTGCCGCCGGTGGACCAGCTGCTGGTGCGCTACAAGTTCCATCAGGACCTGGCGGCCGGACGCCTGCTCGCGCAGCTGATGCAACGCGCGCCGCCGCCCTGGTCGTGCGCGCCGCTGGTGCCGGTGCCATTGCATGATCGGCGCCTGCGCCAGCGTGGCTACAACCAGGCCGCCGAACTATGCTGGTTGCTGCCGATGCCGGTCTGGCAGGGCCTGTACCGTCGCCGGCATACGGCACCACAGTCCGAACGCACGGCCGAACAGCGCAGGGACAACCTGTTCGACGCCTTCGATGCACATGCGCCGGTGCCGCCGCGGCTGACCGTGGTCGATGATGTGATGACCACCGGCAGCACCGTGATGGAAATCGCTGAGACACTGCGCTGCGTGGGTGCCGCAGAGGTGCGCGTGTGGGTCTGCGCACGGGTTCCGTGATCGCCCTCTTCATCGCCAGGGGCTAGGATGAAGCCGATTCCGGATCGAAGGAGTGGTCATGAATTCCCCCTTGTCTCCCCTGTTGTCGGCGGTCGGTCGCAGCTGGTGGATCCTGCTGCTGTATGGCCTGGTCGCACTCGGCTTCGGCATCATCGCGATCGGCTGGCCGCTGTCGGCGGCGACGGCCCTGGCCTGGACGCTGGGCGTGATGGCCATCATCGAAGGTGTCATCAGCCTGTTCGCGCTGATCAGCGGTGGCAGCGGTGTCTCGCGTGGCTGGCTGGCGCTGTACGCCATCGCCTCGCTCGGCTTCGGCATTCTGGCGGTGATCAATCCGCTGGCCACCGCCAGCGTGCTGGTGCTGTTCCTGGCAGCGTGGCTGCTGGTGGCCGGCATCTACCGCATCGTGTACGCAATCCGCGTGCGCAGGCAGATCCAGGGCGAGTGGTTGCTGATACTCAGTGGTGTGCTGGCGGTGGTGCTGGGCCTGCTGTTTGCGGCCAATCCCTACGCGGGCGTGGCCGTGACCACGCTGTGGATCGGCATCGGCAGCCTGCTGTATGGGCTGCTGCAGGTGCTGGTGGCATTCAAGCTGAGGAAGCTGAAGTGAGGCGGGCGGGTTCGTTTCTGCTGGTCGCGGTGCTGGGCCTGGCCGGTTGCATGCCCGGCGCAACAGCGGATGCGGAGGCTGGCAGGGATCATGCGCCGCGTCCGGGCGTGGATGTGCGTCTGAGCGCAGTCGATGCTGCCGGCAATGGCACACCGGTGCAGTGGCAGGGTGAAACACTCGCGCTGCGCGAGCCACCGATCGCCGACAGTGCCGACATCGCCGATGTCCGTTACGTGCTGGACCAGAGCCAGCAGCCCGGCCTGCAGATCCGCTATCGCAAGGAGGCACAGCAGCGCATCCACGATGGCACGGCCGCACTGGTGGGAAAGCGGGTGGCGATCAGCGTGGATGGCCGCGTGCTGACGGTGGCGACGGTGAGTGGCCCCTTCGGCGAATCGATGATGTTGAGTGGCCTGCCCAGCGTGGCCGAGGCGCAGGAACTGGCATGGCACATCACCGGCCAGCGGGTGCCGGCGCCCTGAACCCTGCTCAGCGCTGCCTGGTCGCGAATCTGGCCTCGATTTCCTCCAGCGACCTGCCCTTGGTTTCCGGCAGCCAGAACGCAGCCACCAGGAAGAACACGAATGTGCATGCCGCCCAGAACAGGAACATGCTGGCGTAGCCATAGTGGCCCACGGTCGGCAGGAAGATCGCGGCGATGGTGGTGGACACGAACTGATTGATCAGCAGCGCGATGCTCATGCCATTGGAGCGGATCCGGTTGGGCATCAGCTCGGACAGTGCCAGCCATACGCAGACGCCAGGGCCCACCGCGAAGAAGGCAACGAACACGAGGATGCAGGCGGCCACCGCCCAGCCGTGGGCCGGCGTTGGCACCGGTCCGATCCGCGCCTGCTCGATGCGCAGTGGTGCGTGCGCGGCGCCGGCCGGGTCTGCGAATGGATTCAGGTGCAGGGTGCGGAAGAAGGCGCCGATGACGCTGTCCGGCTGCACGGTGCCGGCACGGTCGATGCGCAGCTCGCGATCGATCAGGTTGTCACTGCGCAGTGCGCGCACGTTGGTGAAGTCGCCATAGGCATAGGAGACGGTCAACTGCATCGGACGGCCTTCGCTGTCGATGCCGTCAGTGAGGCGTTGCCACTGCGCCTCGTCCAGTACCAGATGCAGGCCATCGCCGCTGGCTGCGGCCTGCAGCTGCGGCTGCACATCGGCGCGGCCGCGTTCGGCCTGGAAAAACAGGGTGGCGGCGGCCAGCAGCGCCACGCAGATACCGCCGCTGCCGAGCATCAGCAGGAACTTGCGGCCCTTGCGATCGACCAGCAGCAGCGCGACCACGGTCATCACCGCATTGAGCAGCTTGATCGCCACGTCGGCGCCATTGGCCACCGAACCGGACAGGCCCGCCTGGTTGAGGATGTTCACCGCATAGGCGAGCACCGAGTTGATGCCGGTGGCCTGGGTGCAGGCCAGGACCACGCAGGCCAGCACGAAGGGCACCACGTAGCGGCGGCTGAGCAGCGGATCACGCCTGCCGTTCGTGCCACTGGATTCCGGTGCCTGGATGCGCGCGAGCGTGGGCTCGACCTCGGCGGCCGGCAGCACCCGCAGCAGGCTGCGACGGGCGTCGTCCACCCGACCACGGCGGACCAGCCAGCGCGGCGACTCCGACAGCCAGAAAATGCCGGCACAGAACACCAGGCCCGGCGTCAGGCAGCTCCAGAAGATGGTCCGCCACGCATGGTCCTTCACGGCGAACAGTTCCTGCGCCTGCTGTGCCAGCGGCAGCGAGCGCACGGTTTCGGCAGCGGCATCCACGGTCTGGGCGTGGTACAGGCCGATCAGCGCCGCCAGCACGAGTCCGATGGTCAGCAGCAGCTGGAACATCGCTGCACCCCGGCCACGCCGCTCCGGACTGAGCACCTCGGCCAGGTACAGGGGTACCACCACTCCGATCAGGCCGCCGCTGATGCCCTGCAGCAGTCGGCCCAGCAGCAGCGGCGTGTAGCCCGAAGCGAGCGCCATGATGGGAATGGAGGCGGTGAACAGAACGCCAGCCAGCAGCATCGCGCCGCGGCGTCCGATCAGGTCGGCCACCATGCCGGCAAACAGTGAGGACAGCACACTGCCCAGCAGAACGGCTGCAACGACGAATCCCAGCTGCTGGCTGCTGAGCTGCCAGGCCTGGCTGGCGGTCGCTTCCAGATAGGGCAGGGCACCGGCAATGATGCCGATATCGATGCCGTACAGCAGGCCGCCGAGGCCGCCGATGAAGAGCAGATAGCGTACGGGCCAGCGCGGAGCGGTGCTTGCAGTCATCGGCAGTTCCTGTGGTAGCGCCGGGCCCTGCCCGGCGGCGGTTCTTCGCAGATTGCGTTCTGTGGCGCCGCGCCATGCGTGGCTCTACGGCAGGGACGTTGCTCAGTGCAGCTCGACCACCCGGCCACCCACCACCACCTGCTGCAGGCGCAGTCCAGCGTCCAGCACCACCAGATCGGCGCGGGCGTCGGGCGCGATGCGACCGCGATCGCCCAGGCCCAGGTAGTCGGCCGGGAACGTGGAAACGCGCTGCGAGGCGTCGGCCAGATCCAGGCCGACACGCATCAGGTTGCGCAGTGCCTGGTCCATGGTCAGCGCGCTGCCGGCCAGCGAACCGGTCGCCAGCCGCACGCAACCGCCACACTTGTGCACGCGCTGTTCGCCCAGCGCGTACTCGCCATCCGGCATGCCGGTGGCGGCCGTAGCGTCGGTCACCGCGTACAGGCGCGGAATCGCGCGCGCGGCCAGGCGGATCACGCCGGGATGGATGTGCTGCAGGTCGGGAATGATCTCGGCGTAACGTGCATGGGCGAGCGCCGCCGCCGCGATGCCCGGGCGATAGTGATCGACGCCGGTCATGCCGTTGAACAGATGGGTGAAGCCGGATGCACCCGCCTGCAGAGCAGCCACACCTTCTTCGTAAGTACCCGCGCTGTGGCCGAGCTGCACACGGATGCCCATCGCCGAAAGCGCAGGAATCAGCGCCGTGTGTTCGCCGATCTCCGGCGCCAGCGTCATTACCCGGATCGGTGCCAGCGCATGCAGCTGCTGCACCAGTGCCAGCGTCGCCTCGATCGTACGGTTGGGCTGTGCGCCCAGGCGCTGAGGGCTGATGAACGGCCCTTCCAGATGCACGCCGGCGATGCATGCGGCCTCGTCGTCCGGTGCTGCCATGGTGGCGGCCACGCCCTGCAGGGCGTACTCGATCTCGTCCAGGCCGGCGGTCATGGTGGTCGCCAGCAGCGTGGTGGTACCAAAGCGCAGGTGGGTGCGGGCGATGGTGCGGGCAACGTCGCCGCCCTGCATCAGGTCAACGCCGGCAGCGCCATGCACATGCAGATCGATGAAACCGGGAAGGATCACCTGCAGCTGCGGGTCATCGCCGCCGCTGTGGTCGTCCACCTGCAGCTGGCGCACATGCGAGTCGAAGTGGACATGGCCACGTCGCCACCCCAGCGGGGTGAGGATGCGGCCATACAGGGAACGGGTGTCGGTCATGCGGGCGGCTCGGCGATGATCACTTCGATGCCCAGCCGCTGCAGGCCCTCGCGGGTTGCGTCGTCGATGCCGGCGTCGGTGATGACGGTATGGATCTGATCCAGGCGGGCGATGCGATGCAGGCTGACACGGCCGAACTTGGAGGCGTCGGTCAGCACGACGATGCGCCGCGCGCGCTCGACCATGCGGTGGTTGAGGCGCGCTTCCGCCTCATCGTGGGTGGTCAGGCCGAACTGCAGGTCCAATCCGTCCACGCCCAGGAACAGGGTGTCGAAGCTGTAGGAATTGAGGCTGGCCTCGGCCTGGCTGCCCTGCAGCGACAGCGACTGCTGACGCAGCAGCCCGCCCGTCAGCAGCACATTGATGCCGGCAGCATTGGCCAGTTCCCACGCGATGTTCAGGCCATTGGTCATCACCGTCACATCGCGGCGGCCACGCAGATGGCGGGCCAGCGTCATGGTGGTCGAACCGGAGTCGATGATGATGTTGTCACCGGCCTGCACCAGGTTCGCCGCGCAGGCGCCGATGGACTCCTTCAGGGGCAGATTCAGCGCATCCTTTTCATGGATGTCCTGCTCCTGCGGAGGCGTGCGCACCAGATTGGCGCCACCGTGGGTGCGGTTGGCCAGGCCCTGCGACTCGAAGTGGGTCAGGTCGGCGCGGATCGTCACCGCGGACACGCCGAAGCGCTCGACCAGATCGGCCACCTGCACCGAGCCGTGCTCGATCAGCAGCTGCAGGATCTGTTGCCGGCGGGAGCGGGTGTTGCGCATGGCGGAGTCTCGGGTCTGCTGTGAGGGGTAGAGATTAGCCGTTCGCAGCAATGCCGGCAGCGGATCGTGTGTCCTGACCGCGCTTGCCTGCCTGGTTGGCACTGCAGGCGCGGGCATACTCGCCCAGGCACTGGCCGATGCGGTGCTGCACCAGGGCCGTCGGCGTGTTGGCCAGGCGGCCGTCACGCACGGCGCGGTACTGCTCCGGCAGGTACTGGCTCAGCAGCACCAACGGTGGCGTGTGCTGCTCCAGGTTGGAGAACAGCGTCTGCACGGCGCGCAGCAGTGCCGGCTCGCCCCAGTAGTAGCGGCAGCGGTCACTGAAGGAATAACTGCGCAACAGGCGCAGTGTCGCCTGGTCACCCTGGTAGTAGGGTTGCCAGTACTTCGGCTGCGCCACCATCACCTCCTCCAGCACCTGTGGCAGGCGCGAGCACTGCGCAGCCGGCAGCAGCGCCTGTTCGATCGCTGCCAACGCGAACAGCGCCTCACGATAGGCGAAGGTGGCGGCGGGTCCGACCTTGAGGATCGCGAAATGATCGCGGACCAGCGCATGCAGTCCGCTTTCGCGCTGGTAGTCGGTGGAGTGCGCCTCGAACACGATGCGCGGCTGCTGCTCGAGGAAGTCGGCCAGCGCATTGGCGGCGACCGGGTCGTACTCGTGCACGCTGCTGTGATCGAAGTCAACGCCCGGCTGCACCACCATCGCGATCACGCGCTGCCAGGCATCGCGCAGTTCGGGGGTATCGAATGCCTGCTGGTGGATGGCCAGGGTCTGCGCGGCGGCTGCCGGTGTGGTCACCTGCAGGCCGCCGGCCAGCGAGGCTTCGCCGCCGGGAACGGGCACTTCGGTGCCGATCACGTACACCGGCGCCGGCAGGCCGAGCCGGGCAGCCGTGCGCTCGGCGATCGTCGCTAGTTCCGACGAACGCGCGGCCACGGTGGCATCAGGCAGCGGCACCGGATCGTCGGCGCAGGACATGCTGCAGTCCAGATGGATCTTGTGGAAGCCGGCGGCCACGTAGGCTTCGATCAGCACGCGCGCGTGGGCCATCGCTTCGGCGGCGGGGCGCTTCTGCCAGGCGTTCGGACCGAGGTGGTCGCCGCCCAGGATCAGCCGCGTGCGCGGAAACCCTTCCTCATCTGCAAGCGTGCCGACATAGTCGCGGTACTGCGGCGGGGTCATGCCGGTGTAGCCGCCGAACTGGTCGACCTGGTTGGAGGTGGCTTCGACCAGCAGCACCGTGTCGTGTGCCAGTGCCACGTGCATGGCCGCGCGCAGCACCTGTTCGTTGCTGCAGCAGACGCTGTACAGGCCCACATTGTGGCCGGCGCGGTGGGAGGCAAGCAGGGTCTGCAACGGGGACATGGTCATGCTCCGGACAATCAGGAAAACGAGGGTTGGCAGGCAAGCAGCGCGGCACCGCGCGCGCCACCGGCATCGCCGAAGCGCGGGGGCACGATCGGCGGCACCTGCACGCCGTTGAACAGATGGGCAGCGATTGCCGCCGGCAGCTGCTGGTACAGCGGGGTGTACTGCGAGAGGCCGCCGCCGAGCACGATCACATGCGGGTCCAGGGCCAGCACCAGCGCAGCGAGGCTGTGGCCGAGCAGGTCGCGGTGGATGTCCAGCGCGCTGCGTGCGCGCGCATCGCCGCCTTCGGCCATCGCGATCACCGCACTGGCATCGACGGCCGCACCGCCCAGGTGGCGTTCGATCATCGCCAGACCGCTGCCGGACACATAGCGCTCCACGCAGCCCTGCAGGCCGCATGCGCAGTCGATCAACGGCAGGCCGTGACGCTGCAGCAGGTGGCCCGGCACGCTCCAGTGGCCCCATTCCCCGGCCAGGCCGTTGAAGCCGGACAGCAGGCGACCCTGCAGGCAGAAGCCGCCACCGGCGCCGGTGCCGAGGATCGCGCCGAACATGCTGGGGTAGCCGTCGGCTGCGCCGCCATGCGCTTCGGACAAGGCGAAGCACTGCAGGTCGTTGCCGAAGTGGAGCGGACGCTGCAGGCGTGCCTGCAGATCGGCCGCCACGCTGTGGCCGGTCAGCGCCGGCACGTTGGCACTCAGCTGGCGGCCCGTGCGGCGGTCACGCACGCCGGGCAGCGCGATGCCGATGGCCGCATCGTTGCGGCCCAGTGCGGCATCGGCGTCGGCGACCAGCGCCACCACCGACCGCAGAAAGCCATCGTAGTCACCCTGCGGAGTGGCCACCCGGCGGCGCCAGGTGACCTGCATCGCCGCATCGCACGCCACCAGCTCGATCTTGGTGCCGCCGATATCGATGCCGTAGCAGGCATGGGCGATCAACTCAGCCATGGTGGATGGTGACACCCTTGACCACGCGGTTCACCGTGCCGTCGGGGAACGGATTGTCCGGGGTCAGCCCCAGCGCGGCCGAGCGCTGCAGTGCGAACAGCTGGCCGAAGGCCAGCCACACCGGCGCCAGCCAGGGATCATCCAGAACCGGCTCCAGGACGGGTACGGCGAGGGTGTAGTCATCGTCGGCACCGATGTCCGAATGCGGGCCGATGGCCAGCACCTGGCCGGCCACGCCGTCGCGGCGCAGCTCGTCCAGCAGATCCTGCTCGTAGCGGCGTGCAAGCGGCTGCACGCTGCGCAGCACGATCACCAGGGTGCTGCCATCCAGCGTGGATTTCGGGCCGTGGCGGAAACCGAGCGGCGTGTTGGCCAGCGCCAGCACGCGGCCGGCGGTCAGCTCCAGCACCTTCAGCGCGCACTCGCGCGCCAGCGCTTCCAGCGGACCGCTGCCCAGGTAGATGACGCGGTTGAAGGGGCGCTGTGCCAGCGCGGCCACCGGTGCATCCCACTGCGCCTGGCCTTCGCGGGCCAGCGCAGCGAGCTGCGTCAGGCGCGCCACCCGCGTCTGCCACGGTGAGCGGTCGAACACGGTCAGCGCGGCCAGCAGCATGCAGGTCAGGCTGCTGGTCATCGCAAAGGCGCGGTCGCAGCTGGCCGACGGCATCAACAGGGTGCAGGTATCGGCACGGCCGGCACCGCGCCGGGCCAGTTCGCCATCAGCGTTGCAGGTGATGTCGAGGAAGCGTGCGTCATCCACGTCGCTGCGCACACGGTCCACCGCTGCCACGCTTTCCGGGCTGGAGCCACTGCGGCCGAACGAAACCAGCAGGGTGGGGCGGTCGCGTTGCAGATACAGCGCCGGATGGGTCAGCAGGCTGGTGGTATGCACCACACGGACGTCAGCGGCCCACTGCGCGTTGATCGCATCGGCCACCATCTCGGCGATGAAGCCGGAACTACCGGCGCCAGTGAACAACACGCGCTGATCGGGATTGTCGAGGCGGTCGCCCAGGAAGGCCTGCAGGCGTTCGCGGGCCTGCAGCAGATCCTGTGCAAGCGCGTCCCACAGTGCTGGCTGCTGGGCGATTTCAGTAGCGGTATCGGCTCCGCCCCGGCGCTGCCAGGCGGACACATCGGAAAGCAGGGTGACGTCCATTCGGAGGTTCCAGTTGGGCCATCGCACGATCTGTGTTTTCTTTCGAAATGTCAAATACCGAAAGCAAAAAGAAAGATAAAGAGCGCTTGGCGTTTCTGGTAGACCGCAATCGTCCAAAACGAAAGGAATCGAAGAATGCCGTATCGCACCAAGCTTAACAGGGGAGTGCAAGCGATTACACAAAGTACTGCGCCGCATCACCTTTCGTTTCAGTCGAACTTATCTTACTTTTTGCTTTCCATTTGTTGACATCTTTCGAATCCCTGCCCTAGAGTCGGCCCAACCGCTTTCGAAACGCCCGGTGAACGGGTTGGGAGTCCGCGTGGAAATCTGCATTCGCCGCTCGCCGCTGATGCTGGCCCTGTTGCCGGTGCTGCTGCTGGCGTCCATGTCGGCCCACGCCGAACCCATCGGCAACCTGCGCTCGGTCACCGCCAGCAAGGCGGGCACGCCCGCCTGGGACCTGCAGACCGACACCGGCGCGCGTGTGCGCATCGAACTGCCGGCTGCCGACATTGTCCGTGTGCAGGCGGGGCGCAAGGGGGTACTGACCGGAGCCGGCGACAAGGCCGCGCCGATCGTGCTGCCCCAGCCCAGTGCCGACGTGCAGGCACAGCTGGAAGAAGATGCGCAGGAGATCCGTCTGCGCACCGGCGCACTGGTGCTGCACGTACAGCGCCAGCCGCTGCGCCTGCGGTTGGAGCGTCTGGACAATGGCCAGCCCACTGCGTTGTGGCAGGAGCTGCAGCCGCTGGACCTGGATGCTGCACAGAGCGTGCAGGTACTCTCGTCGCAGCCCGACGAAGGTTTCTTCGGCGGCGGCCAGCAGAACGGCCGTTACCAGTTCAAGGGACGCGAGCTTGAGGTGTCCTACTCCGGCGGCTGGGAAGAGGGTGATCGACCGAGCCCGGCGCCGATGCTGCTGAGCAGCCGCGGCTGGGGCATGCTGCGCAATACGTGGAGCGACGGCAGCTACGACCTGCGCCAGCCCGATCAGTCCACCCTGCTGCATCGCGAAGATCGTTTCGACGCCTACTACTTCGTCGGTGCCGATCTGCCGGCATTGATCGAGCGCTACACGCAGCTGACCGGCCGCCCCAACATGGTCGCGCGCTGGGCGCTGTCCTATGGCGATGCCGATTGCTATAACGACGGCGACAACGCGAAGAAGCCGGGCACCGTGCCCGAGGGCTGGAGCGATGGCCCGACCGGCACCACGCCTGACGTGGTCGACAGCGTGGCCAAGCAGTACCGCGCACACGACATGCCCGGTGGCTGGATCCTGCCCAACGACGGCTATGGCTGCGGCTACAAGCAGTTGCCCGAGACGGTGAAGGGTCTGGCCGGATACGGCTTCCGCACCGGCCTGTGGACGGAGAACGGTGTCGACAAGATCGCCTGGGAAGTCGGCAAGGCCGGCAGCCGTGTACAGAAGCTGGATGTGGCCTGGACCGGCAAGGGCTATCAGTTCGCGATGGACGCCAACCGCCAGGCGTTCAATGGCATCGTCGACAATTCCGATTCGCGTCCCTTCCTGTGGACGGTGATGGGCTGGGCCGGCATCCAGCGCTACGCGGTTGCCTGGACCGGTGACCAGAGCAGCAGTTGGGATTACATCCGCTGGCACGTGCCGACCCTGGTCGGCTCGGGATTGTCCGGCATGGCCTATGCCAGCGGCGATGTCGATGCGATCTTCGGCGGCAGCGCCGAGACCTACACCCGCGACCTGCAGTGGAAGGCCTTCACTCCGGTACTGATGGGCATGAGTGGCTGGTCGTCGAACGCGCGCAAGCACCCGTGGTGGTACGACGAACCCTACCGCAGCATCAACCGCGACTATCTGAAACTGAAGATGCGGCTGACGCCGTACATGTACGGGCTGGTGCACGACGCCGCGCAGACCGGCGCGCCGCCGGTGCGTGGGTTGATGTGGGACTACCCCCGCGATCCGCACGCGCAGGACGAAACCTACAAGTATCAGTTCCTGCTGGGCCGCGATCTGCTGATCGCACCGGTCTACCGCAGCCAGGCGGCCAGCCGTGGCTGGCGGCGCGACATCCATCTGCCGGCCGGTGGATGGATCGACTACTGGGATGGCCGCCGCGTGCAGGCCGGCGCCGAGGGCCGTCAGCTCGACCGCCAGGTCGACCTTGCCACGCTGCCGGTGTTCGTGCGCGCCGGGGCCATCCTGCCGATGTATCCGTCGATGCTGTTCGATGGCGAGAAGCCGCTGGACGAGGTCACCTTCGATCTCTATCCGCAGGGCGAATCGCAGTACACGCTGTACGAAGACGACGGCAACACCCGCCGCTACCAGCAGGGCGAATCGAGCACGCAGCAGATCCGCGTGCAGGCGCCGGCACAGGGCAGTGGCCCGGTCCAGGTGCAGATCGCGGCCGTGCAGGGCACCTACCAGGGCCAGCTGGCGCAGCGTCGCTACGGCCTGCGCGTGTTGAGCCGGCAGGCCCCGCGCGCAGTGCAGGCCGGCGCCCGTGTGCTGCCCGCGCTCGCCGACGCGGCAGCCTTCAACGGTGCCGACGAAGGCTGGTATTTCGATGCCCGTGAGCGTGGCGGCACCGTCCATGTGCGTACCGCCACGCAGGATATCCGCCAGCCACTGCAGGTGCAGCTGGACTTCGCCGTGACCGCCGCCGCTGCGGACGATGCTTATCCGGCCGCGCCGGTGCTCGGCCGCGAGCTGCCGGCCGACAGCCTGCTGGTGGTCAACCGCCCAGCGGAAGAGCCTGGCCATCCGCTGGAGAACGCGTTCGACGATGACCCGGCCACCTGGTTCCGCAGCGTGCGCAACCAGGCCGTGCGCACCGGCGCCCACGAATGGGTGGTCGGCTTCGGTGAGCGCCGGATGATCGACGGCATCGAGCTGGCGCCACGCAACGACAAGAACTGGAAGCATGGCCAGGTTCGCGACTACGAGGTGTACCTGGGCGACAGCAATGGCGAATGGGGCGAGCCGATCGCCCGGGGCCGGCTGCAGTTGAAGGAAGGAATGCAGCGCATCGACTTCCCCGCACACGCGGGTCGCCTGCTGCGTTTCCGGGTGCTGAGCGTGCAGAACCCCGAAGGTGACGGCGCCAGCAGCACCGACCCGATGGTCACTGCGGCACAGGGCAGCGCCCGCGCGTTCGACGCGTTGCAGCCACGCGATGTCGGCCCGATCGCGCTGTCCACCTTCCACATCCTCGAGCACCAGGAACCGGAGCGACCGGCCCGGCAGCGCTATCTCTCCGAGCTGCCGGTGCCGGCCGCGCTGGCCAGCCAGGTGCGCGCCGACCAGGCGTTCCGTGGCGAGGCCGGCATGCGCATGAACGGCCTGCAGTTCCGCCGCGGCCTGGGAGTGGGCGCGAACAGCCGCATCGACCTGCGCCTGCAGGGCGGCTGGCGCCTGCTGCGTGCGGATCTGGGCATCGATGATGCCTGCCGCAGCGCAGGCGGCCTGCAGTTCCAGGTCTGGGGCGACAACCGCCTGCTCTACGACAGCGGCCTGGTGAAGGCGCCCGGCGTGGTCAAGCCGGAGCTGGACATCCGTGGCCTTACCACCCTGAGCCTGCGCACGCTGGGTGCGCAGGGCAGTCAACCCGCCCAGGTCTGTGCCAACTGGGCCAACGCCGTGCTGATCGGCCAGGAGGGCGACTCCGCCAGCATCGTCGCCCCATGACCCCTTCGTAACACCGCTCCTCCCCCGCCCATACCGACTGCGGCCTGCTGGCCGTGGCCCGGGAGCGTTTTGCCCGCTGATCCACATTCGCGCCGCACCCCTGCCAGGAGAGAACCCCGATGTTGCCCGCACGCTACCGCCGCCCCCCCTGTCGCACGATCGCTCCGCTGACGCTGGCCATTGCCGGCGCGCTGCTGTCGGTCGCCCTGCCTGCCGCTGCGCAGGACAGCAAGGACAACGCCACCGACCTGGCCCGCATCGAGGTCACCGGCTCCAACATCCGCCGTACCGATGTGGAAACCGCTTCGCCGGTCCAGGTCATCAGCAAGCAGGACATCCAGAACATGGGTGCGCGTACGCTGCTGCAGGTGCTCGACAACCTGCCGGCTGCCCGCCCGGCGCAGCAGGATTCGCGCTCGCTGTTCACCGGCTCCGACGGTGCCTCGCAGGCCAATCTGCGTGGGTTGGGCGCACAGGGCACGCTGGTGCTGCTGAACGGTCGTCGCCTGTCGTACTACGGCGCACCCGCCGGCTTCCAGACCCAGTTCGTCAACATCGATGCGATCCCGGCTGCCGCCATCGAACGCATGGAAGTGCTCACCGATGGTGCTTCGGCGGTGTACGGCACCGACGCCGTGGCCGGTGTGATCAACGTGATCACCAAACGCAACTTCCAGGGCGCGGAAATCAACTTCACCAACGATACGTCATCGCGCATCGACTCCTACGGTGAGCGCCAGGCCAGCATCACCGCCGGCTTCGGCGACCTGGCCGAGAACCGCTTCAACATCTACGGTGCGGTCAACATGTACCGCCGTGATGCGATCCCGTTGCGTGATTTCTACGACAAGCGTCCTGAGCAGTACTACGTCAACAATCCCAATTACCTGACGAACCTGCGCCTGGGCGTGGGCAGCAAGCCGGGTGAGTTCAACCCGGGCAGTTACTTCGCCTTCGATCCGGTCACCGGCCGCCGCGTGCAGGAGGCCGCACCCGGGTGCAAGAACGTGCTGCAGGGCGAGGCCGCCGGTCCGCGTTGTGTCTGGGAGACCTGGATGAACAACGAGATCGACGCCGGCGCCAAGTCCGAGCGCAA
This sequence comes from Stenotrophomonas sp. TWI169, assembly GCF_039674705.1. Lineage (NCBI taxonomy): Bacteria > Pseudomonadati > Pseudomonadota > Gammaproteobacteria > Lysobacterales > Lysobacteraceae > Stenotrophomonas > Stenotrophomonas sp. TWI169. The sequence continues at coordinate 179,118 of NZ_JBDJOB010000004.1, forward strand.
CACCGCCTACCTCAATGGCACCTTCCTGGTGGGCGACTCGACCGAAATCTTCGCCGAGGCGACCTACACCGACATCGATCTGCGTGCCAATGGCGGTACACCCCGCAGCTATGGCACCACCACCGGTAACCCGACCAGCTGGTTCTCCCGCGATACCGGCACTACGGTCAACCAGTTCCTGTATCCCTACCTGGGGCCGAACAACGAGTACAACCACGCCAGCCCTGAACTGAAGGCGATGATGGGCGGCGTAGTCGGCCTGCAGTACCTGCTGCAGGATGCCGGCGCCAACTACTTCGGCCAGCGCAACACCGACAAGAGCTACCGCGTGCTGACCGGTGCACGTGGCAACATGGGTGACTGGAACTGGGAAACTGCTTTCGCCACCGCCGGCACGCACTCCACCACCTACCAGACCATCAACGTCAACCTGAAGGGCTTCGAGAAGGCCTTCGGCCCCTACTCGGTGGATCCGGGTACCGGGCGGGTGATCATTTCCGACCATCCGGCATACAAGTTCGGTGAGATCAGCGAAGCCAACGCAGCGCTGATCCGCGAGGCGTTCCCGACCTTCGACATCCAGTCCTGGACGCGCCTGCACACCCTGGACGGCAAGATCGAAGGCCCGCTGTTCCAGCTGCCGGCCGGTGAGATGCGCGCCGCGTTCGGCTTCAATGCCAGCCGCGAAACCTTCTACACGCCGGGCAATGCCGACGCAGCCGCCGGCCTGATCACCCAGCAGGGCGGCTCGTGGTTCGACGGTGCGCGCAACACCTATGCACTGTTCGCCGAAACGGTGGCGCCGATCACCGACAAGCTGGAACTGGATGCCGCGGTCCGCGTGGACAAATACCCGAACTTCAGCGCCAACGTCGCACCGAAGATCGGCTTCAAGTACCAGGCATTCGATCAACTGATGCTGCGCGGCACCTATTCGACCGGCTTCCGTGCGCCGAGCCTGGCCGAGTCCGGCAGCGGTGGCGTGTTCGCCCAGCTCGGTGGCTACCGCGATGAGGTGCGCTGCGCCGAGACCAACGCGATCGCCGACCTATTGCGGCAGTCGCAGCGCGCCGGTGACGTGGACCTGGGCAAGAGCCTGGCCAACGTCGATTGCAGCCGCACCGTGGCCCGCATGACCCAGCCCAACCAGGACCTGAAGCCGGAGAAGGCCAAGATCGCCACCCTGGGCTTCGTCTACGAGCCGGCCAGCTGGCTGTCGGTGTCGGCCGACTACTGGTTCATCTACCGCAACAACGAGATCGTTGCCCCGGATTTCAGCCGTGACACCGACATCATCTCCTCCACCCGTTCGCCGATCACTGATGCCGATCGCGCAAACCTGGCCCAGCTGGCGGCGATGTGCGCCGACCCGGCCAGCGGTGTGAGCTGCCCCTCGGTCCTGCCCGGCTACAGCGTGGGCAACGTGGCCAGCGTGGTCGGCCAGTACAAGAACCGCGGCAAGACCCTGGTCGACGGCTTCGACGTGGACGCACGCAGCCGCTTCTCGCTGGGCGAGTGGGGCGGGCTGAACGTGGGCCTGGCCGCCACCATCGCCAATCGCAACCGCTACTACATGGATGAGGAAAGCGGCTGGTACTACGGCGACGTGGTGGGCTACTACAACAACCCGCGCCTGCGCGCCACGCTCAACGCCGACTGGACCTACAAGCAGGTGACCACCAGCATGTTCGTCAACTATGTGGGCGGTACCAAGTGGGCCCGTGACCGCGTGGATGAAGTGGATAACAACAAGGAGACCTGCACCGCCGGCTACCTGGCGCTGCAGGCCAGCAAGTGCGACGGCGCGCCGTCCTGGTGGACCGCCAACCTGAGCGTCACCTGGCGCCCCGATGACGCCTGGAACCTGAGCTTCACCGTCAAGAACCTGTTCGACCGGCTGCCGTTCTACGATCCGAACAGCTTCCTGGGTGACTCCAGCGACTACGCGACGATCTTCGGCCGTGGTTACAGTGTGACCGTCGGTTATCGATTCAAGTAAGCAGGTTCGAGTGATCCAGCGCGCCGGTTGCGGCCGGCGCGCTTCCAAGAGGAGAGATGTTTGCCATGAAACGCAGGGAGTTCATCGCGGCCAGTGCCGCCGTCGCCGCCAGCAGCCTGTTGCCACAGACCCCGGCCTGGGCGCGCGGGCGCACGCTCCGCCTGGCCATGATCGGTACCGGCATGCGCGGCCAGGTGCTGTTGAAGGAGCTGGTGCGCCGCGACGATGTCGAGGTCATTGCACTGTGCGACATCGAGCCGATCATGCTGGGTCGTGCCGTGGACATGGTGACCAAGGCGGGCAAGCCTGCGCCGAAAACCTATGGCCAGGATCGCGACAGCAACGCCTGGAAGCGCCTTCTGGAACAGAAGGGCATCGATGGCGTGATCATCGCTACGCCGTGGGAATACCACGCGCCGATGGCGATCGCCGCCATGCAGGCGGGCGTGGCCGTAGGCTGCGAGGTGGTGGCCGGCATCACCCTGCAGGACCACTGGGATGTGCTGAAGACCCAGCTCACGACCGGCACGCCGTACATGCTGCTGGAGAACGTCTGCTACCGCCGCGATGTGATGGCCGCCCTGCAGATGGTGCGACAGGGCCTGTTCGGCGAGCTGGTGCATCTGCAGGCCGGCTACCAGCACGACCTGCGCGGGGTGAAGTTCAACTCCGGTGATCCCAGCCAGCCTTACGACAGCGGCGTGGAGTTCGGTCCCAAGGGCTGGAGCGAGGCACGTTGGCGCACCGAGCATTCGGTGGAGCGCAACGGCGAGCTCTACCCCAGCCACAGCATCGGCCCGTGCGCGATGTACACCGGCATCAACCGCGGCAACCGCTTTACCCATATCAACGCTTTCGCGACCAAGGCACGCGGCCTGCACGAGTACACCGTGGCCAAGAGCGGTGGCACCACCCACCCCAGCACCCAAGTGAAGTTCAAGCTGGGTGACATCGTGACCACCACGCTCGCCTGCGAGAACGGTGAGACCATCCTGCTGCAGCACGACACCTCGCTGCCTCGACCGTACTCGATGGGCTTCCGCGTGCAGGGCACCAAGGGTCTGTGGATGGACGTCAACCACTCGATCCACATTGAAGGCCGCAGCCCGCCGCACCAGTGGGAAGAGTTCAAGACCTACCAGGATCAGTACGAGCACCCGCTGTGGAAGCAGCATGCCGACACCGCGGCCAGCGCCGGTCATGGCGGCATGGACTGGTTCGTCATCCATGCGTTCGTCGAGGCACTGAAGGCCAAGGCGCCGATGCCGATCGACATCTACGATGCAGTGACCTGGAGCGCGATCACCCCGCTTTCCGAGCAGTCCATCGCCAATGGCTTCCAGACGCTGGAGTTCCCTGACTTCACCGCTGGCGCGTGGAAGCAGCGCAAGCCGATCTTCGCCTTCGACGGCACGTACTGATCCGTACACCCACGGTAGCGCCGGGCCATGCCCGGCGTTGCTCTGTGGACCGGTGTGCTCGCCCCTGTGGCGCTGGGCCTGCGCTCGGCGGCTGCCGGTTCCCAGGTCTCAGCGTGGAATATCAGCGGCCTGCTGATTCCGGGGCCGTGCCGGTGGGCCAACAATCGATGGCCTGAGCAGGGAAAGATGGCGCGCCCGGAGGGATTCGAACCCCCGACCAATGGCTTCGGAAGCCACTACTCTATCCGGCTGAGCTACGGGCGCGTTGGCCAGACAGTATAGCGGAAAATTTTAACGATTGGCACGATGTTGAGCCCTGAGCTTGCAATTCTGTAGCGATGAGCGCCGCATTGGCGATGATCCAATTCGACAACTACTTTCGAAGTAGCTGAAGAGCCTCCGCCTCATTCGGAATGGGATCATTAGGAGCGGCCGGAAGTATCTTTACATCGCGGAACGAAATTCGCTTGACGTCCAAGTCGGAACCTGCTGGGCAGTAGAGCCCGAACTTCAAAAACATTCCATGCTTATCGTTGTAGCCGATACCCACATGCTCACGTTCGAAAACCTGGCCATTAAGCCAGATTTTTATACTTCCCGAGCGGGTATCGAAACTCTGGTGAAATATAATATTGTTCCATTCATTGAAGCGAACCCGGCCCAGCTGTATGGTTCCTTTGCCGGTATACTTGAAGCCCTTCTCATCCTTCGGCGTTACCTGCTCGACGCTGGACCTGTAGTCATATTGTAGGTTGTCGCCTCGAATAACCAGGCTCGACACTGGGTTTCTCCACTCCTCTCCCAATTCCACATCCGGCACGCTGTGGTATTGCATGATAATTGCAAATTGTTTGTCGCCGGAAAAGTATTTTGCATCGGCGAAAAAAGATAACCGAGCCCATTGTTCCTTCATCCAAGGCATGGGGCGTGTCTTAAGTTCCGTCCCTTTGGTCGATCTTCTTCCATTCCAATCGCTCTTTCGCCACTCAAAATCATAAATTGGAGATTGAGATTCCGCCGCGCTGTGATCGCCCACAGCGTTAGCACGCAAACTTGTGGGAACGTCCGGGCCGCTGATGCTTCGGATCGAATAGTCAAATGGCGCCTCACGCAGCCATCCGTCCTTGCTTGGGCGCGTCGTAGCAGAAAACACTGAGCCAGCACTGAGCGTTTGGCAGAGAATGATCAAGTAAAGAAGTTGACGCCGAATTGCGCTCACGCACTCTCCTTCAATTTGAAAAAAGGGACGAAGCTATTTAAACACCATGGCTCGCATGGCATCTATCAGCTCGGCTGTGGCGTGCGGGGACAGATCGAACGGAACCGAGGCCGATCGGTCGAGAATATCGTCGTATGCGGCAAGAATCTCATCAGAGCTATTGACGATCCTTACGCTTGGGTGCTCCGAAAATCTTCTGGCTGTAGCAAGCTGATGCTCATTGCGGTGTTCGCCGAGAGCTGCAGACCTTGGCATCAGTATCGCTGGCTTGCCGTATCTCATCGCGGTAATGATACTTCCCATTCCTGCGTGGGAGACAATGCATGACGAAGCGGCTATAAGTTCCTCGAACTTGTCTGCGGTTACGAAGCGTTCGTGCGTCAAGTGGGCTGGCAAATAGTTGCCAGGCCCGATCTGGGCAAATCCCTTAAGACCTCGTCGCGCCACTGCCTCATCGGCTGCCTTGATCAGTCGATCAAATGGAAGCTGGGTTCCGATGGTTACGAAGATCACAGAACGGCCCCCACATAATGAGGGCCTTCAGGAGTAGCGAGCTCTGGCCATTGGGTTAGCCAGTGATCTGCCCAGCGTCGGACCTTCCGTCCCGCAAGCGACAGGCTCTCTGAGTTGGCGACACTGTCCAGCCAAATGGTGCGGGAGCCGATCAGCTTTCCGAAGACCAAGGCTATGAATCCAGGCGCTGCACCGGTGGAGACAACGACGTGGGGCCTGAAGCGTGCGATGTGGTACGCCATATGAAGGGCGGTCAAGATCAGCGAAAGTTTGCTGTCCATGTTTCCGTCGGGTACCACACGCACTGTCGACCCAACCATATCCCGTGTGCTCGGGGCACGGGTGGTCACGTACAGGAGCGACGCGCCCTCGAATGCGGGCCGAAGTCGGAGGAGTTGAACCCAATGTCCTCCCCCTGAGGCCACAGCAAGTACTCTACGCTCTTTTTTTCTATTGACGGCCATCGCCTGAGTCCTCTTGTGAAGCGGACGAGTGTGCGGATAGCAAGGGCTCTCTATTTAGGAGATAACCGAAAGCTACAGCCAGGTATGGAGCAGCCAAGCCACTATAGATGACGTGGCCCGCAGTGAGGCTGATCAGTATTAGTATCGAAGAAATAATAAAAGCAGTGGTCAGCGATGCTGACGGGTAAATGATGGATCGGCTGGATTTGATGAGTCCGAATATAAAGGGGCCGTAGTACAAAATCACTCCCGCGACGCCAAAGGCGCCAAGAAGATCTGCAGCGTCGATCTCTACTGGACGTCCCAGGCGAAGCAGCATTTCCTGCCGGCCGGCCCCAAGCATCTTTTCGAAAAGTGTGTAGTTTGGCCAGACGTTACCCAGAAAGTCCTGAAGAAACTGTTCTCGGCCGCTGAATATAGTGAAGAGAAGGCCGTACTCGCGGAGGAAATACTGCATTCGCCCCAGGAGCCCGCTGCTTTCGATTAGCTGCAATACAATGGGTGCTGCAGTGACCACAAAGAGCAAGGAGAAAAATCCAATAATCAAGCCACGCAGCGAGCCCATTCTGAATCGAAGCAGGCCGCGGAGCACCTCAATTCCGGGGAAGGCAAGAGCGATTATGGCACTTCCTAGAATCGCCACTTTAGTGGCCTTAAGAATGGCGGCTGCAAGAAACAGGCAGCAGATCAATAGATAGAATGCTGTAGCACGTTGCCTGTGATAGACGAAGCCGCAGATTACAGACTGGCAGAGTAGCATCAGGAACGACATTTCATTGCCAGCAAAGATGAACCCGACTGCGCCAATCTGTTCGGAATCACTGTACTTTCCATACTGTGAATAGCCCAGCCCGATAGTGCCAAGCACTAGGTTTATGGCAAGTATGATCGATACAAATGTGAAGCAGCCTCGAAGCCAGGCGTCATCAATCTTTCCTTGGCGGGTCATTCGCTTGAAGCAGTAGAAGCCAAGCCACAAAATATTGAACCGGAGTAGCCATTGCGCATCAGCAGCAATGGACGAGATGGTCCCTCCTGGAATGGTGTGGGCAAGAATAAATATGGAATTGGTGATGATGCAGGCGCATAGTGCAATCACACCCTGACGGGTATGAATCGCATACACGGCTAGCAGTGCGAGGTAGCTCACCTTCACTACCTGCGAAAGTGCGGAGATGCCAAACTCGCGCATCAATGCGCCGTTCAGAGTATCCACCACAATCAGCGCTGGTGTGATGAGAAGAATGAGCTTCGCCAATGCTGAGGCAAGCGGAGAGGTGATCTCGTGGCGACTGGAGGGTGCAGAGGGTGCACTCCGTTTAAAGGCTGCGGCGGGTTCTGCGTTATGAGACATGACCACCGCTCACCTTTTCAATTATGTGTCGATGGAGAAGGTCGCTGAGCTGAGCTCCCACGGCGCCGCTTGAGTACTGTTCGGCGCGAGTGCGTGCCAGCTGCGACATGATTGTAAGACGATCATGGTCCATGCAGATCAATGAACGAAGGGCTTCCGCCAGTTCGTCAGGCCGATTCGGGGAGAACAAATACCCGTTGAGCCCATGGTCGATGATTCCATCCATCGCTCCATTAAGCGCCGCAACAACTGGCTTCCCGCAAGCCATTGCTTCCAATGCAACCAGCCCGAGGCTCTCCCCTCTTCTGTATGATGGGAAAACCAGCACGTCGCAGTCAGCGATGACAGAAGGTACCTTCTCCGGCGGAACCTGTCCGAGGAAGGCAATCTGAGTACCAGACAGGCTGCTTGCCTGGTCTTCCAGTGAACTCCTCTCTGGTCCGTCGCCAGCAAAAACTAACTCGTATGCTAGTTCGGGATGAGTCTTCTTGAGCAGTCCGGCCGCATCCATGAGTAGATGAGCACCCTTTCCTCTGATCAGCCTACCGAGGAAAAGGACCCGACGTCGCGCCCGATATCTGACCGGAACATACTTAAGAAATTGCGTGTCGACACCCCCTGATGGCGAGACACGAATCTTCTCAGCGCACCAAGGAAACTCTGAGGATACGAGCGACTGAAAGTACGGCGAGGGGGCGATGACCAGAGAAGCTCTGCGCAGCGCTCGGGCTGTCATGAAACGAACCAGAGCTTGTCGCAGACGTCCCGGTCGATCAGGTGCGACGTCTGCACCGTGCACATGGACAATCAATGGCACATTGCGGAGTGCGAGCGCGAGCCACACCGCAGGAAATGCATGGCTTGGAAAGTGCAGATAGATAAGATCGTGGCGTGAGATAAGGCTAGCCCAGAAGGACAAAAAATAGAACTTAAAGTAGCTGGCTATCTTACTGCTGCCATTCCCTTTGACCACGTGTTGAACAGAAATGCCGTGGTCCATCATTTGCTCGGAAATCCGCCTAACAAATACTCCGCTGGCCGGGCTTTCTGGAGACGGAAACATGTTTGAGATGACAAGTGCTCTCACAGTGCTCACCACTCAGCGCTCGTAGCTCTTCTTGAGATTCAGCTTGTACATGACCTTCAGAATTCCGCGATAGAATCGGGTATGTGTCAGGACTCCAATAATGCGCACTGCATCGTAGGCTGAGGATCTTCGGGCGATCACGTCTTTGGAGACGAGCGCTGCACCCTTAACCGGATAAAGAAAGTCCTTAGCGATGCCCTTAAATGAGAACATTTCGGCGAACTCCTGCTCGGTCTTGCTAAGGCGATAAAAGCCTCCTACGTGGCGACGACGCAGCTGATTGATCTCAGCCAACGTACGTCTCGCAGGATGCTGCACGATGGCGCCGTCCTCATACGCCATCACCAGCCCATTCGCGCAGGCTCTCCTCGTGAACTCAGAATCTCCCCCAGAGAAAGTCTTCGTTTCGAACCCGCCGATTCTGTCAAAGACCTCCCGGCGAACGAAGAGGTTGGCGGTTACCGCCCATCCCTGTTGCACGCTTTCCTGCTGACGGAAGGAGAATCTTCTCTCGAAGAGCTCAACAGATGTCGGCCTTTCTGGGTCCAGAAAGAAGATGTCGATCCTGCCTGCAACAAGAGAGATGTTCGGGGAATCGCGAAATGCCGCCCATGCATTGGCTAGCCAAGCCGGATCCGGAACACAGTCCGAGTCTGTGAAGGCGATCAGAGTTCCACTTGCCACGCCTAGACCGGCGTTTCGGGCAGAGTAAGATCCGGGAGTTGGCTCCGTAATCAGGCTGAAGCGCGGATCGTTGGCGGGAACAGTGGGATTGTCGTGAGTTGAACCGTTATCGACTACGATGACCTCAAAAGTGCCGTTGAAGATTTGCGCCTGGAGCGCTTCGACGCACTTCGCGACCTTGTGGCCCTCGTTGTATGTCGGGATGATGACGCTTACGTCAGGTCTGGCATTCATTGGCAAGTCAATTGGTTCAAAGGATGGTTCTTCGCGATTGAATTTAGTTCAGCGCTGCGTCGCGGCTCTGATTTCGTCTTCCACCTGCCCCCACATCTCGTCTGTGCGGGACTTCAGCTCGATTGCTGCGGCAGACACTCGGGCTGATATCTTTTCCCTCTCATCATCATTGCCCAGGCGCGCAATAAGACTGCGGAGGGCAGAGTGGTCGCTCAGGTCAGCCAGTAGAAGGTCCGGACAGGCAAAGTCCCGGAACAACTCTGGATACTTGTGCGACCAGCCCGCTCCAATGCAGGGCACACCCTGCGAGAGGGAACTTACGAGAGCGTGGAACCTCGAGCCGATCACGAAGTCGGCCTTTCCGAGCATACCCTTCAGAACGCGCGGGTCGGGGTGGGTGAGGATCGGCAGCTCGCTGTACTTCGCGCCCATCAGCCCCAGAACCGTTCGATCCTCCTCCGCATCGTGCAGGACGATGACAGGGTTCATTCCTGTCTGCTCCATGTTGTCGATCGCGTGGCGGAGGAAGTTCAGGTAGTCGTCTCCCTTGCTGGTCTTGTCCATCATGCGAACGTTGGGAACGATTGCGCAGAAACGTTCTGGAACCGATACATCGCTCGGAATCGTTGGCGATACGCTCACAGTGAAGTCTGGGAACTGCCTGAGCACTTCGCGTGGCGCTAGCTTGCTAGCGCAGGCGTGCGAGTGACTGTCGCGAGCGAACACTAGGCTCGCTCGAGAAAACATCTTGCGGCTCCAATCAGCGACATCGGGTTTCTCGAACGGCCCAAGAGCTTGCGGAAGAAGGATCAACTTTTGGTGCCGGCGGTAGGGACGGCTCATGATCCGGACCAGCTTCTGGGGACGACTTGCACCCCATTGGTCGGAGAACGCAAAGCCTGACGCGTCCAAGACAATGTCGACGTGCGCCGGGTTGATTACATCACTACGGCCACGCCATGCCATAGAAGCCAGCATCGTTCTAATCGCACCGGCACGACCAGCGAACTCCCACGTTGTGAGGAAGTTATGCTTTTCCCTGTCCGCTTGACTGCCAAACTGGGAAGGAACTACAAGCCGTACAGCGGGAAAGGTTGCGCGAAGGCGGTCAGCGATTGCAATTGCCATCAACTCGGCGCCGCGGTTGTGCGTGCCGGTTCCATTGATTTCGATAGTGAGCGGCTTCATTTCGACTCAAAGTTGTAGGTGCGAAGGGTGGAGAGTGGCTTCTTGCTGGAGTAGGCAACCATGCCGTCGGGGTCCGGGAAGCCAATCGCGACTAGCATGATGGGTCTTTCATCCTGCTCCAGACGAAGAAATTTCTCCATCTTCTGCTCTCTTTCCTCGACGTCAGGCCAATTGATGCAGCAGGAAGCAAGTCCTTGCACCTCAAGCGCATATACAAAGGACATTACTGCCAAGGAGGCGTCCGTATAGATCAGGTGTCTATCTCGCTCCTTGAAGTAGTTGCGTTGCTTTCCGACAATGATCGCGACAGCCGGGACCTGATGAGAAAACCCGCCCGTACCCATTGGAAGATTAATAGCCTGTTGGACAAGGGCCGGATCATCCATGATGCGGAATTCATATGGCTGTCGATTACATGCTGTAGGAGAGTATCCGGCAACAGTAATCGCTCGATCAATCATGTCGCGCGGTACGGGCCTAGCCAAAAACCAGCGCACTGATCGTCGATACTTTGCAAGCGCCAGTAGATCATCGTAGGTCACCGCGGGGGCGTCGTTAGGATCCCGAATGTAAGGGATCATCCGTCTGCAGTTGCTATTCTTTGCGACTTCGTCATTTGCCTCTGCTACCAGTGCACGTAGAGGCTCAATCTTCGGATGGGATGGCGACGCGTCCATGTACTCGTTCAGCACATCGCGCGCCCAGGCAAGTTCGGTCCGTTCTACTCCTGCTTTGGACGCTCGGCAGTATGCAGAGACAGTCTCCTCAATGTAGTTCAGGCCGAACGGCACGCGCCTTGGTCTCATCAGAAGGCCTTTCTCCAGGCGATGCACGTTACGACGCAGCAAAGCTGAGCTACTCTTCGGATCTTTGAGAGACTTCTGGTATGCAATCCTGCCTGAAATAGTTGCGTAGTGCTCTCGAGCGAAGTGGCCGGTAACGAGGTAATACATCCCTGTGGTCAGCCTGCTGCTGGCACTTATGCCTAGGATCAGAGCGTGCCCTGCATTAAGAACGGCCTTCACGCGGCGCTTCAGGGATGTGACGAGATTCATTGATGAGTTCCGGTTGAAAGTATCATTTCCGAATGCTTTTGATCAGTTGACAGTAGCTCTTGAACTCGGCAATTCCGCCAGGAATTGCAAAGAATGTAATCAGAAATGAGATGCTGAAAAGTGCGAAGCAAAGAGGGAGCATGACGATTGGCGTGATGCTAGGGAGGTGGGCAAGCGCTACTAGGTTAGCTATGGCTCCCGACCCCGAGGCCACGGTGGGGCGCATCAGCGCTCGGAAGAAGTCAGAGGGTTTGACGGGAGTCTCTTTGAACGCAAAGACAAGTGATGGGTAGAGGATTAGGTAGTTGGTCAAGGCGTACGATGCCGCGACTCCGACCGGTCCCCATGCAACACCTACAGCGAAGCCCACGCTGACGACCAGCGCGTTCAGTATTCCCCAGGCCAAGTAGCGCCTCGTCTTACCCAAGCTGAGCAGCACCAGCCCTCGCAGGCTTGCCACGGGCTGGATCAGTCCGGTGATCCCAAGCAGAGTGAAGATTGGGGCCATCTCGGCCCACTTCTGCCCCAGCGCAACAGTGACGACGCTCTGGGAGTTGATGGATAGAAACGCCATCATGGGGATGGACAGAATGGCCAGCACCGAGGTGATCTGAAAATAGTACCTGCGGAATTGTATTGGGTCATTCTGCAGACGACTCAAAACAGGGAGTGCAACTGCGTTGATCGGAGTCCGTATGCTAATAATCGGCAACATCATCAGCTGATAGGCCCGACTGTAAAGGCCTAGCTGTGCCGCACCCCACACCCTCCCAATGAGGACGTTGTCAAGGTTTCGATGGAAATAATTGACAAATTCAAATGCCGTTACATTGGCGCCAAATCCGATCAACTCTCGAATCCCCGCGGTGCGTCGCGGCAAGCCGGGGCGAAAACTGGAGACAGCGAAGTAGAGTGAGGTCGTGGTCAGCGCGCCTATCACCGTGCCCCACGCTAGAGACCAGTAACCCTTTCCGAGCATAGCCAGAGCCACGGCGACCGTGAGGGCGGCCACAGCCCCTGTGATGTCTGCGAACGCCTTCGGCTTGAATCTCAGTTCCCTCTGCATCGTTGCGGAGTGCTGAGCTCCGAGGCTGCTAATAACAAACGTGCTGCTCAGCAGAAATGTTACGGGTATCAGCTCGGCACGGGAATAAAACGCGGCAATCAACGGTGCAGACGCAGCAACACAGACGGTCAGGCCAGTACCTGTCGCGACGTTGATCCAGAACAGCGCGTTGGTTTGTTCTATCGTGAGGTCAACCTTCTGAATCGAAGCCGTAGACAGTCCCATGTCGCGAAAGAGTCCCGCGAATGAAGTGACTGCAACAATCATGGCAATGATGCCGAAATCTTCGGATGGAAGCAGGCGCGCGAGCGTGACGGTCGACGCCAGCTGAATCAGTATGCTAGCGCCCTGGGCGGTCATCGTGATGACGCCGCCTCGGATGCTTTTCCGTTTTAGGTCGTGATTGGGTTGAATATTTTCAGGTGCAGCCATCGTGCTGAAATGCTCGTATTTTCCCAGGGGCCGCTGATTAAGTCGGGCTGAATCACTGACCGCCCTCAGTCAGCTCCGAAAAGATCCCTGGTGAATGTCTTGTCAGCGACGTTGCTTATCTGTTCAGTTACCCTGTTGGCGACAATGAGGTCGGCAGCATTCTTGAACGCATCAAGATCATTGACGACTTTGGAGCCAAAGAATTCGGCATCACGCAAAGTGGGCTCGTAGACAATAATCTCCACGCCTTTCGCCTTGATGCGCTTCATTACACCTTGGATGGCCGAAGTTCGGAAATTATCGGAACCAGCTTTCATTACCAATCTGTAGATGCCGACTGTCTTCGGATTACGGCGCAGTATTTCGTCTGCTATGAAATCCTTGCGAGTTCTGTTGGCTTCAACGATCGCATGAATAAGATTTTGGGGGACGTCTTTGTAATTCGCGAGCAGCTGTTTGGTGTCTTTCGGTAGGCAATAGCCACCGTAGCCGAAGGACGGGTTGTTGTAGTGCCCCCCAATCCTGGGGTCAAGGCTAACGCCCTCAATAATCTGACGGGTATCTAGCGAGTGCGAAGATGCATATGTATCAAGCTCGTTGAAATAGGCGACGCGCATAGCCAGATACGTGTTTGCGAAGAGCTTGATCGCTTCCGCCTCAGTAGCGTCTGTCAGTAGAACGGGTGCGTTTTTGGTGATTGCGCCCTCCTTAAGCAACTCAGCGAATTGTGCGGCACGGCTGGACTGCTCGCCCACAATGATTCGGCTTGGGTGCAGGTTGTCGTACAGCGCCTTCCCTTCACGAAGAAACTCTGGCGAGAAGATAATGTTCTCAGTGCTGAATCGTCGGCGCAATTCAGTTGTACAGCCAACAGGAATCGTCGATTTGATCACCATGACCGCGTCAGGATTGATCCGTAACACATCCTGAACCACGGATTCCAGCGAACTGGTGTTGAAGTAGTTTGTCTGTGGGTCGTAGTCGGTTGGTGTCGCGATTACAACGAACGCGGCTCCCTCGTACGCTTGGGCAGCATTGAGAGTCGCGATCAGATCGAGTGGCTTGTTTGCCAGGAAGTCCTCGATCTCAGGATCATCGATGGGCGCCTGTCTAGCGTTGATCTTCTTGACGCGATCAGGGTCGATGTCGAGTGCGACAACCTGATTGTGCTGGGCTAGGAGGATTGCGTTAGACAGGCCGACGTATCCTGTTCCAGCCACGGCAATTTTCATTATCAAGTTCCTTTTGATTCAAAGTGTTGCAAGGCCAAGAGAGGCACGGCGCGTCCTTGGTTTGGACGGGGTCTTCCCCTTCGGCGCAGGTGTACCACCAGTTTCAAGTGTCATCATCTTTCCCGCGATTGGCACGCTTTTCGCATGGGCTTGGATCGTACTACACAAGCTGGCCTCGGGATGGCGCAGCTGCCGGTCTCTAGAGCGGAGCTGCGAAGCACAAGTTCTGAATTCGACCTTCCATCCAGCGCGGCCGAAGCCTTTGGCTTGAGAGCGAATTGCCTCAGATTTCGAGCTGTTTTTGTGATGCCCGTCGCGCTGAATGGGGCGGCGACCGTCGCGTTCGACCCTGAATCGTACCACGGGCGCCGGAAGCTCGGCGGTCCGTTGCTCCGTTTCCGCGGTCTCCCGCCCACGAGATGCTCCAAACTGCGTATACTGGCAGGCTTGGCTGGCACTTTTCAGCCATTCAGCTGCGGGCAGGAATGAGGACTCCGGTCTTCAGGCCGGTTCTGGCCGATATCTCGCCACTGTCGCAATAGCGTTCAGCCGTGATACCCCATGTACAGAGGCACTGTGCAAGCTGCCGAATTCAAGATGGATACGATGACTAGACAGACCAATGCCCGCTCGGCCAAGGAAGATGAGATTGACCTGCGCGACCTTCTGGGCGTGTTGATTGATCGCAAGTGGTGGATTGCAGGTACGACATTTCTGTTCCTTATGGCAGGATTCCTGTACGCGCTTCTTGCGCGTCCCGTGTACCAAGCTCAAGCCATGGTGCAGGTGGAGCCTAAAGTGCCGGGGTTGCCGGGGCTGTCTGAACTTTCATCCACGCTGGGCGTTGGAGGCGTTAGCTCGGCCTCTACTACGGAAGTGGCGCTACTCACCTCTCGCTCCGTGATAGGCATCGCAGTCGATCAGCTGAACCTCGATACTTCGGTGGAGCCGATGCGGATGCCGTTCATCGGTGATTTTTTCGCCAGACGGTTCCGGCCGGAAGCTGCGGGCCAAGTTGCGCCGGCTAGATTTGGTGCCGATAGCTATGGTTGGGGCGGCGAAGCATTGGTAGTTTCGCGTTTCGACGTTCCGGCAAACCTTGTCAATGTACCCATGACACTTCGTGTCGAGGATGCGTCGGGCGCCTTTACGATTATGGATGACGCGGAGAGCGTCATTGTTAGAGGCGTTGCAGGCCAGTCCGCTTCTGCCAATGGAGTGACGATTGACGTCTCTTCAGTACGTGCGAATCCTGGTACCCGCTTCGTGGTCACCAAGCTTCGAAAGCTGAATGTGATCAGTGATTTGCAGAACTCGCTAGCGGTTGCAGAGCTGGGCAAGGAATCAGGGATTTTGCAGGTTACATACGAGAGCGTCAGCCCTGCACAGGCTGAGGCACTTGTCCAGCGAGTTGTCGAAGCCTATGTTCGTCAGAACGTGGATCGCGGTTCCGCTGAAGCCGCCGCACAGCTACAGTTCGTGAAGGAGCAGTTGCCGACTGTTCGCAAGCAGGTGGAAGATGCCCAGGCCGCGATGACGGCTTACCAGTCAAAGGCCAACTCCGTCGATATCACCATGCAGACCAAGGGTCTGCTGGAACAGGAAGTCGCGGTGGAGGGAAGTATCCAACAGCTGCGGCTGAAGCAGGCGGAGATGGATCGGAGCTTCACCCGCGAACACCCGGCGTATCGCGCGCTTCTTAAACAGATTGGTGATCTTGAAGGCCGCAAGGCTGCCTTCCAGCGTCAGGTCGGCCAGCTGCCGGATACCCAGCAAGAACTGCTTCGCCTGACCCGTGACCTCCAAGTCAGCAATGAGCTTTACACCGCGCTGCTCAATCAGGCGCAGCAACTGGATGTTGCCCGCGCAGGTACCGTTGGCAACGTGCGTATCATCGATCCCGCCGTGGTCGATACGGCCAGTCCAGTCAAGCCCCGCAAGGCCCTGATCGTAGCCATCGCCACGCTTCTCGGTGGATTTCTCTCGGTCGCCTTCGTCTTCCTCCAGCGCATGCTCAATCCGGGCATCGAAGACCCGGCCGACATCGAAGCCTTGGGCCTGCCGGTCTACGCGGCCATTCCGCTCAGTGTGTCCAACGTCCTGCCCAAGTTGCGCAAGGGCAGGCACGGCACACGCGTTATCGCCGACGGCCGCCAGCACCTGTTGGCTGTTTCTGCGCCGGCTGATCCGACCGTGGAGGCACTACGCAGCCTGCGTACAAGCCTGCACTTCGCCATGTTGGAAGCGAAGAACAACATCCTGACCATCTCGGGTCCCCGCCCAGGCGTTGGCAAGACGTTCGTTTCTGCCAATTTGGCGGCCGTGATCGCACAAGCGGGCCAGCGCGTGCTGGTCATTGACGCGGACATGCGCAAGGGCACCCTGCACAAGATCCTGGGTGTGTCGCACCAGAAGGGCTTGTCAGACGTGCTGGGCGGCAAGCTCAACGTCGACGACGTGATTCATCCGGTGGTTGGTCTGGACAACATGCACTACATGGTGCGCGGCGATATTCCGCCGAACCCGGCCGAGTTGCTTATGCACCCGCGCTTTGCGCAGCTGCTTCAGGACATGTCAGGCAAGTACGATCTGGTGATCGTCGATACGCCGCCGATCCTGGCCGTGACCGACCCGGCGCTGGTCGCCACCCACGCTGGCTCGAGTCTGCTGGTCACCCGTTTCGGCGTGAATCAGGCCAAGGAAATCGAGCTGACCCTGCAGCGTTTCGAGCAGAACGGCGTGCAGATCAAGGGTGCGATTTTCAATGCGGTCGAGAAGCGCGCCACGGGCTATTACAGCTATGGCTACTACGAGTACAAGTCTGACGACAAGGCTTGATCTTCTCGCGGGGCAGGACACCGGGGCCCGGTGCGCGCAGGCGCATCGGGCTTCGTCTTTTCCAGGCCCGCGTCGCTGTCCCTTCAGCGCAGGAGTATCCTATCGCCATGGCCGATACCCCCCTCACTTCGCCGCATTCGCCGGCGACGCCGCGCTGGCGGCATTACTGGAGTCTGATGCGCGCGGATCGTCCGATCGGCACGTTGCTGCTGCTGTGGCCCACCTGGTGGGCACTGTGGCTGGCGGCAGGCGGCATGCCGCCGCTGTGGACCCTGTTCGTGTTCACCGCGGGTGTCTGGCTGACCCGCTCGGCGGGGTGTGTCATCAATGACTACGCCGATCGCTGGCTCGACCCGCATGTGGAGCGCACCAAGGCCCGTCCGCTGGCGACGGGGGCGATCAGTGGCCGTGCCGCGCTGGTGCTGTTCGCGGTACTGATGCTGGTGGCATTCGGACTGGTGCTGACCCTGAACGGGCTGACCATCGGCCTGAGCTTCATCGGCGTGTTCCTGGCCGCCAGCTATCCCTACCTGAAGCGTTATACGCACCTGCCGCAGGTCTATCTGGGCATGTCGTTCGGCTGGGGTATTCCCATGGCATTCGCCGCGGTGCAGGGCGAAGTGCCGCTGCTGGGCTGGCTGCTGTACGCCGGCAACATCCTCTGGTCGACCGCGTATGACACCTGGTACGCCATGGTCGACCGCGAGGACGACCTGAAGATGGGCTCGCGCTCCACGGCGATCCTGTTCGGGGACCTGGATCTGGTGATCCAAGGGGTGCTCTACGCCCTGTTCCTGGCGACCATGGCGCTGGTCGGTGTGCGCGCCGGCCTGGGGAGCTGGTACCTGTCCGGCCTGGCGGTGGCTGCGGCGCTGGTGGTGTACGAATTCTGGATCTGCCGCAACCGCGAGCGGGGGCCATGCTTCAAGGCGTTCCTGCACAACAACTGGGTCGGCGCGGCGCTGTTTGCCGGTATCGCGCTGGATCTGGCGCTGCGCTGACAGGCGCAGCCGGGAAGGGGCGCGTACCGTCCTACGACCAATAGGCGACTGACAGTCCCCGCCGCGAGGCCGAGAATCGAGCCATCGAACCTGGGAGGGTAGGTGATGGCCTCGACGGCAGCAGTACAGGATGGCTGGATGGCGCGCGCAGCGCTGCGCTCGGCCTCCTGGGCGGAAAAGTGGTTCCCTGATGCCTACGTGTTCGCGGTGCTGGGCGTGGTCATCGTCGCCCTGGCAGCCATCGGCTTCGGTTCCACGCCGCAGACCACGGCCAGTGCCTTTGGCGATGGCTTCTGGAGCCTGATTCCGTTCACCATGCAGATGGCCTTCGTGGTGATCGGCGGTTATGCCGTGGCCACCGCGCCTGTGGTGGCGCGCTTCATCGAACTGCTGGCGCGGGTGCCGCGCACGGGGCGCGGTGCGGTGGTCTATGTAGGCCTGGTCAGCATGCTGGCTTCGCTGCTCAGCTGGGGCTTCTCGCTGGTGTTCGGCGGTCTGCTGGTGCGTGCATTGGCGCGCCGGACCGATCTGCGCATGGACTACCGCGCAGCGGGTGCCTCCGCCTACCTCGGCCTGGGCGCGGTCTGGGCGATGGGCCTGAGTTCTTCGGCTGCGCAGCTGCAGGCGAACCCGGCCAGCATGCCGCCGGGGCTGGTGGAGATCACCGGCGTACTGCCCTTCACTGAAACCATCTTCCTGTGGCAGTCGATCGTGCTGACCGCGGCGTTGATCCTGGTGTCACTGCTGATTGCCTGGTTGACCGCACCGGCGGCTGGCAGTGCGCGCACCGCTGAATCGTTTCCCGGTGCGGCGCAGGCCGAGCCTGAGCCGCTGCAGCGCCGCACGCGCCCCGGCGAATGGCTCGAATACAGCCCGCTGCTGACCGTGCTGCTCTCGTTGCTGGCCTTCGGATGGCTGTTCAACGAGTTCGCCAACAAGCCGGTGGTGACCGCGATCGCCAACCTCAATACCTACAACTTCCTGTTCATCTCGCTCGGCCTGCTGCTGCACTGGCGCCCGCGCAGCTTCCTCAACGCGGTGGCCAAGGCGGTGCCCAGCACGACCGGTGTGCTGATCCAGTTCCCGCTGTATGGCGGCATCGCGATGATCCTCACCCACGCGGCCGGCGCCGATGGGCAGACGCTGGCGCACCGGCTGTCCAGCCTGTTCGTGCACATCGCCAGCACCGATACGTTCGCTCTGGTGATGGGCGTGTACTCGGCGGTCCTGGGCTTCTTCGTTCCCTCCGGCGGCGGCAAGTGGATCATCGAAGCACCGTACGTGATGCAGGCGGCCAACGAACTGAAGGCGCACCTGGGCTGGGCTGTGCAGGTGTACAACGCCGCCGAAGCACTGCCGAACCTGATCAATCCGTTCTGGATGCTGCCGCTGCTGGGCGTGCTGGGCCTGAAGGCCCGCGACATCGTCGGCTTCACCTTCATCCAGCTGCTGGTGCACATCCCGCTGGTGCTGGGCCTGCTGTGGTTGCTGGGCATGACGCTGGAGTACGTGCCGCCTGTGATGCCATGAGGTGCAGCGCCCGCTGCGCGGCCGGGCCGGGCGGGCGCCGCTGAATGGGCTACAGCCTCTGCGGGCATGAGCACATGCCGATCCCGAATGAATCCTTCAGCCGCTTGCGGCACAAGGGGTCACGCCGGTTCATTCACGCGCATGCACATTTCTGTAGCTGCGTCACAACGCATGGTTAACCCACCGCTGCAGACGATGGCCGCAACCACCGCATTCCGCGAGTGGCACTGGAGACACCGCAATGGGCCAGCACAATCAGAACCAGCAGAACCAGCAGAACCAGAAGCAGCAGGATCAGCAGGATCAGCAGGGGCGCGGTCGCGATCAGCAGCAGCAACAGCAGCAGGACCAGCAGCAGCGCGGCCAGCGCAACCAGCAGCAGGGCGGGCAGGACGAGGAGGAGTGACCCTCGCGTCCCTGTCCAGCATCGCCTGAAGCCCCGCCTTGTGCGGGGCTTCTCATTCCAGCGTGCCGATCCGCTCCAGCACGGGCGCCGCCGCCATGTCGTTGGGATTGGTACCCGGTACGCCCTGCGGTACGTCCATACCCATGCTGCGGTAGAGGTCGATCCAATGCCGGGCGATCTTCCCGGTCTGCGGATTGCGGAAGTTCATCGGCTGCAGCGCGAATACATGGTGGGCACGGAAGGCACGTTCGATGAAGTCCGAGCAGTAGTAGCTGTCATCGTTCGGCACGTAGGAGGCGTTGTAGGGCCTTCCAAGCAGGGTACGCGCGGTGGCGACGGCGTCGCCGATGGCAGCGTTGTGCGGTGCGCGCAGGCGGTAGACCACGATCTGCCGCAGCCGGGCGCGCGCCTCCTGCTGGAACGTAGCCAACGTCTGCCGGCGCGAGCCCTTCTCGTCCGCATGCAGCACTTCCCAGCCCTGGGTCGTGGCGGCCACCAGACCCACATGATCGAAACCGGGATGAGCCTGCGTACCGGTCGCATCATCGATGGCAGCGCTCAGGCCACTTTGCCCTGCGGTGACGAACAGCAGGTCGCCCTCCTGGAGATCCACGGCCGTCGCCGCGGCAGCGGGCAACAACAGGGCGAACAACAGCAGGATGCGGCGCATGGAGGGTCCGGCAACAGGAGGGAGCGCCATTGTAGGTTCCTGCACGGCACACGGCCCGTTCAGCCCCGCCGATGCGGTACGGCGCGTACCTCCCAGCCCAGTTCCATATCCCGCAGCTCGCCCGCGGGTACATCTCCCATCAGCACCTGCAATCCCCGTGCGTTGGGCAGGTCCTTCTGTTCGGGGAACCAGCGGCGATCGGCGGCAACGACGATCAGCAGGCCCTCGTCATCGCC
The DNA here is from genome assembly GCF_039674705.1 of Stenotrophomonas sp. TWI169. NCBI lineage: Bacteria > Pseudomonadati > Pseudomonadota > Gammaproteobacteria > Lysobacterales > Lysobacteraceae > Stenotrophomonas > Stenotrophomonas sp. TWI169. The sequence continues at coordinate 199,747 of NZ_JBDJOB010000004.1, forward strand.
CATCGGTGCGAACTGGGCCGAGGGCGCGCTGATCGGTTGCAGGCCGAAGCGCCCGGCTGCCCGCAGGCGCGCCGAATCGACATCGTGGCTGGGCAGGCCGACTTCGCTCAGGCAGGTCATCTCACTGCCATGGAAGGCGCCCTCCTGCGGACTGCACGGAAGCCGGCGCCGGCCGATCAGCTCCAGGATCAGTCCATCCGGGCCGGTGAAGTACACCGACTGCGATTGCCAGCTGCTTTCCAGCGCGAAGTAGTCCAGTCCTGCCGGGTTGCGCTGCAGCGGCGTACGCTCGCGCAGCCAGGTCATGGCGGCCGCGAAACGGTTGTCCGGCACGTTGAAGGCCAGGTGCACGCCGCCGACCGCGACGTCCTCGGCCAGCCGCAGCTCGATCGTGCTCCAGCCGATGTGGATGCGGTTGCCGCTGACCGGCAGCTGCAACACATCGCGGAAATAGGCCGCCACCCCGGTGACGTCGGATACCGGCAGGGTGAGATGCAACAGACGCATGGTCTCTCCGCCTCGAAGCGTGCGCTGACAGTGTAGTGGCACGGGCCTTCGCGCGGCGTCTTCATCCGTGCAACCGGGCGTCGCGAAGCGCTATGGTCGCGGCTTCAGGGCGGCCTCGAAAAACCGCTGCGCCTCCGCCACGGTGCGTGCATGCGTCTGCGCTCTTGGCGTCTGGCTGCTGCACAGGGCGGGCAGTCGCTGCTGGCCCAGCGGCGTGCATTCGGACAGGAAGTCGTAGTGGCCGACACCGGGCAGGACATCCAGTCTCGCCTCCGCGATGGACGCCTTGGCGACCTCCGCGTTGGTGGCTGCAGGAGCGACCGTGTCCGCCGCGCCCTGGATGATCGACACCGGTTGCCGCAGCGCCTGCAACTGCTGGGGCGGGAACGCCTGCATGATCGCCGGTGCCATCAGGAACACGGCGCGCACACCCGGGACCGGGCGGGCATCATCGGCGTGGGCCATCCACGGCGCCAGATCCGCCGCCGCCGCCGCGGCCTTGCGAGCCTCCAGGGTGTGCGACGGCGCCTCGCTCTGTGGCTGGCACACACCGTCATCCGGATGGGCTTCGCAGAAGTCACGCAACCGCCGCAGGTCCGGTCGCGCTCCCGCCGCCAGCAGGGCCGTGTAGCCTCCGGCCGAGAAGCCCATTACACCGATCCGCTCCGCATCCACGTGCGGCCCCAGCTTGGGATCGGCCTGCACGGCGGCCAATGCGGCGCGCAGATCATCCGCACGCAGCCAGCTCAGCATGCTGCCCTGCAGGGTCAATTCATCCACGCCGTTGTTGCCGGGATGGTCGACGGCGATCACGAGATAACCAGCGCGCGCCAACGCGGTGCCCAGCCAGCCCATCATGCGGGCGCTGCCGCCGTTGCCATGCGAGAGCAGCAAGGTCGGCAGGCGGCCACCGGCAATGGCTGCCTCCGGCGCCGCCTGGCCCACCACGAACAACGGTGCATCGGGCGGACCGATACGCAGTGGCACTTCGCTGCTGCCCGCCATAGCCGGATACCAGACGGTGTAGCGAAGCGTATCGCGCTGCTGCGCGTCGCGTACCGCAGCGCTGGCCACGGTGGTCACCGCCTGGTGTTCGCCGGCCAGGCCACTGCCGGGGACGCCGGCGAGCGACGCGGGGGCAATCAGGACCAGGCCCAGCAGCAGGTGCATCAAGCGCATCGCACGACTCCTTTCAGTGTGTTGCATTCATCAGGGGTGGGGGTCCACGGGCAGCCAGATCTCCACACCGCCATTGCCGCTGTGCTCGTCGAAGCGGGCGTCGTAGCGTTCCAGGTCCGGCGCCGCGGCAAGACTCAATCCGGAGGTGGGCAGATAGTGATCCAGCAACCAGAACCAGGTGGCGCGGATGGACGAGATGTGGCCGTCATGCCAGGCCACCAGATAGCGGCGCGCGGGAATCTGCAGGCGCTGCCAATGTGCTGGAATCGAGGTCAGCGCGGCGCTGGGCAATGCGGCCAGGTAGGTGAATCCGCCGTCGTCATCGCTGTCGTGGCATACACCAAAACTGACCGGTGCGGGTTTGGGCCATTCCCGGTTGAGCTGCGCCCATTGGCCGGGGATGGCGCCACTGCTGTGGCGGGTGTGGCGCATGCCGATTCCGGCCACCTGGAACGAAGGCGTGTCGAGCAGGCGCGGTGCCACGCTGCAGGCGGTGGGAATGTCGTCCACGCGCGCAGCCTGCACCAGGACCAGATCCGCAGTGCCGGACTCGCGCACCCGTTCGGGGGTCTGCCCGAACTGCTCGCAGAAGGCACGGGTGAACGCGGCATGCGTGGAATAACCCGCGTCCATCGCCACCGGCAGGATTTCGTCGGCGCCGTCGGCCAGCCGCTGCGCTGCCATGCTCAAGCGGCGGCCGCGCAGGTAGCGCATCACCGACGTGCCGATGCGCGCGTGGAACAGACGCGACAGATGGAAGGGCGACAGGCCAGCGGCTGCCGCGATATCGGCCAACGCCAGCGGACGGCCCGCATGGGTTTCGATGTACCACAACGCCTTGCCTGCCGCGCTCATCCCGCCATCCCCGCTGCACTGTCCGGCACAGTAGCGGATCGGCTGCCGCTGCGCTTAGCAGTTCTTGCGCAGTGGATGGCTGACATGGGGAGAGAACCGGGCCGCCGGTCGACTCCGGCAAAGTCCCCGGCCGGCCGGGAGAGCCGGCCCGCCGGGGATACCACACAACGCTTTACCGCCTTACTTGGTTTCTTCCCACTGCACGACGTCGGGCTCGGCGGCGCGGATGCCGGCGGTCGACAGCAGTCGTGTGGTCGCGTCCAGTGCGGCGTTCACCGATGGGTACTCGACGATCGCACGGCCGGAGGCCTTGGACACCTTCACCACGGTGCCGCCGGTGGCCGTTGCCGCGCGCTGTGCGGAGGCTGCATCGGTGAAGAAGACCTTTACCCGGGAGGTGGCCACCACCGGCGCGCCGTCGCTTGAAACGGCGGCGGCGAACTTGCCGGCACCAGCATCCAGACGTGCAGCGGCACCGGTGCTGCTGGCGTCGGTGGAGCGCTTGCTGCGGGTACCGGTGGCGGGCGCCGGTGCGTCGGTCGAGGGCGTGATGCGGAACTCACCGCCCTTGGCCTGCTGCACGGTAGCCGACGGCGCCAGCTGGAAGCGGGTCGCGCCCACGTTGAACGCGCGGCCCGTGGCCCTGGCCTTCAGTTCCTGTGCGTCCACGGCAGACAGGCTCCGGGCTGTGGGGGCCTGGGTCGAGCTCTGCGCCCAGGCGGTAGAGGAGATCGCCGCGACGGCGAGGGTGGTCAGCAGAATTGTCGTCTTCATCATCAGTGCCCCAGAACGCGGATCTTGAAGAATTCGAGGCTGCCGCGCGACGCTGCGTTCGCGGACTGCCCCATGTCGGTCACTTCCAGGGTCCAGGTGCCGTTGCCGGTCTCATCCAGGAAGGCGTTGCTGGACAGCAGGTCCCAACTGGTGAAGTTGCGCTGGATCGCCACGGAACCCGACAGGCCGGAGCCGATCGAGGTGAACGCCGGTTGCACCACGCTGCGCGTACCGCTGGGTGAAACCAGCACGAACTGCAGCTGGCGGGTGTTGCTGTGATTCACCCGAAAGCCCAGCTGCACCGATTCGATGTTGCGTGCGACATTGGCCAGCTGCACCGTCAGCCGCGCTGCCGCAGCGGAGGTGTTGCCGATGGCGACCCGGCGCGTGGTGTTGCGCCACCCGCTGTCCACCAGCGGGCCCAGCGACTGGAAGTTCTCTGCGACCTCCACCGCGCGCGCTGCGTTGACCACGCCGAAGCCGTACCAGTTGCTGTAGGCCCGGTTTGCAGCGTTGACGGTCCAGCCCGGCACCAGCGTGCGTCCATCGGCGAGTGTCACGGCAGGCTGGTTGGGATGGTTGCGGGTCGCCGTGGTGGCCAGGATGTACTTCACGTCGCGGTAGGTCAGGTTCGGATTGGTTTCCAGCACCAGCGCCGCCACGCCCGACACCATCGGCGCCGAGGCCGAGGTGCCGTTCATCTTGGCGGTGTAATTGCAGGTGTTGTCGACAGCGGACTGATTGCCGTCCAGCGTGTTGCGCAGGCTCGTGTTCTTGTTGCTGCCCTGCGCGCAGCCGGTGACATCGGTGGTGACGATGGCCGGATCGTAGCGGACGGCAGGCTGGCCCGGGACGACCTGCCGCTGCCAGCCGTACTCGCCACCGAATGCGGACACCCACAGCGCGGCACCGGTGGACGAATAGGACGAACGCACGCCGTCGGCGCGCACCGCACCCACGGTGATCACATTGAACAGATTGTTGCGGGGGTCGCGGCCGGCAGGCACGCAGCCGGTGCCGCGGTTCTTGGTGTCGGTGGTGCAGACATCCTGCGTCTGGCTGATCGATGCGTTGTTGAAGTTGTTGCCGGCGGACTTCACGTAGATGCCGCCGCTGCCGCCGCGCGTGCCGGACAGCGCCTGCTCGTACGCGCGGATGTCGTTCTCGCTGAACGCGAACGGCAGGTTCGGGTTGCCCGGGCCTGCGCCCCAGCTGTTGTTGAACACCTGCACGTCGGCGGCCTCGGCGCCGTCCCACCACGAGTACTCGATGTTGGCCGTCTGGCTGCCGCTTGCATCGGAGGCCAGTACGTTGAAGCCCTTCAGCGTGGCCGCCGGGGCCACGCCGCGCACGCCCACGCCGTTGGCGCCCACCGCGCCGGCAATGCCGCCGACCATGGTGCCGTGATTGTCCACATCCGGAGCGGAGGGGGAGGGGTTGTTGGAGTTGTTGGCAAAGTTCTTGCCCGCCACGGCTGCCACATTGGCGGCCAGGTCCGGGTGGGCGATCTGCAGGCCGTCGTCGACGATGCCGATTATCACTCCTTCGCCGCGGATGCCATTGCGGAACAGCCCATCCACGTTCAGATCATTGCCGGCAACCGGGCGCGTGTCGCCCTGTACCGCTTGCCCGGTGTTGAGCAGATGCCATTGGATGCCGGCCAGCGGATCGGCCTGCTGGGCCTGGGCGGTCACGGCCAAACTGCCCAGTACCAGCGCAGTGGCCAGGGCCAGCCGCGCGGAGCGCGGTGGCGCGGAGTGGTGCGTGTGTCGCTTCATACACGAATCCTTCTGTTGTGAATCGGCCTGGCAGGACGGCGGGACGGAATTGCCCCATCGCAACGAGCCAAACGCGACACAACTGAGAACCCCCTACCTCTTCACGGCAGCAATCTGCAGATGTGCCGATTGCGTCACAAACACTCATGCCCCGTGGTAATGACGACTGCGCATTCCTGTTGTAAGGCCGAGCCTGGCCTCGTCGCAGAACCGAAGGCTCATCGCGCGCCTTCACCACCGACTGTGCTACCAAGGCCCCTGCACTTCCCCGCAATGGAGCAGGACGATGGTCAATCCGCTGGCCCAGGCCCATCGTGGCCTTGGCACGACGCTGTTCAGCCTGTTGAACCCGATCCCGTTCGGCTTCTTCGTCGGCGCCCTCATCTTCGATGCCATCTACCTCAACTCTGCCGAGGTGATGTGGGGCAAATCCGCGGCGTGGCTGATCACGTTCGGCCTGCTCATCGCCATCGTGCCGCGACTGATCAACCTGTTCGCCGTCTGGCGCCGGGGCAACACTGCCACGCGCATCGACCGTCTCGATTTCCTGCTCAATCTGGTGGCGGTCGCCTTGGCCATCTGGAACGCCTTCGTGCACAGCCGTGATGCGTATGCGGTGGCCGTTCCCGGCACGATCCTGTCGGCGCTGACCGTTGCACTGATCGGTCTTGGCCATGTCCTGTTGTCACTGCAGCCGCCGGTGCTGCAAGGAGGCCGTCATGGTTGATCGCATCGTGCCTGCTGCAGGCGGGCTGGTCCTGGCCGCAATCCTGTCGGCGTGTGCCGGCAAAGCCGAATATCACCCCAGCGAACAATCCGGTGCGCATCCGCCGCTGCCGGCGCCGGAGAACTACCTGATGCCGCCCATGCAGGTACCGCGCGGGGTGGGCTGGGCCGATGGGCAGGCGCCGTCGGTGGCCGACGGACTGAAGATCGAGCGCATCGCTGCCAACCTGCAGCACCCGCGCCGCCTGCTGACCCTGCCCAATGGCGATGTGCTGGTGGTGGAAGGCAACGGCCCGGGCACCGAGCCGGTCACCACCCCCAAGCAATGGATTGCCGGCAAGGTGAAGGCGCGCTCGGGCAAGGCCGGCAAGGGAGGCAACCGGGTCACGCTGCTGCGGCGCGCGCCCGGCACTGCCACATGGACCCAGCACGTCTACATCGAGGGCCTGCATTCGCCATTCGGCATCGCCCTGATCGGCGACACGCTGTACGTCGCCAACACCGACAACATCATGAAGTACCAGTACGTGCCCGGCGAAACGCGCATGTCCGACAAGGGCAGCGAATTCACCGACCTCCCCAGCACCGTCAACCACCACTGGACCAAGGATCTGCTGGCCAGCCGCGATGGCAGCAAGCTGTACGTGGGCGTGGGCTCCAACAGCAACATCACCGAAAACGGCCTGGCCATCGAGTACCGGCGCGCGGTGGTGCTGGAGGTGGACGTGGCGACCAGCGGCAGCCGCATCTATGCCTCCGGCCTGCGCAACCCCACCGGCCTGGACTGGGAACCCAGCACCGGCAGGCTGTGGGCAGTGGTGAACGAACGTGACGAGATCGGCGCCGACCTGGTGCCGGACTATCTCACCTCGGTACAGGAACATGGTTTCTACGGCTGGCCGTACAGCTACTACGGCCAGCATGTGGACGAGCGTGTGCAGCCGCAGCGGCCGGATCTGGTGGCCAAAGCGATCCGCCCGGACTACGCCATCGGTTCGCACGTGGCACCGTTGGGGCTGCTGTTCTATACCGGCCAGGCACTGCCGGCGAAGTACCACGGCGGCGCCTTCATCGGCGAGCATGGCAGCTGGGACCGCTCTCCGCTGAGCGGCTATGAAGTGGTGTATGTGCCATTCAAGGATGGCAGGCCGACGGGACGTCCGCAGACCGTGGTCAGTGGCTTTGCCTCGGAGGACGAGAAGACATTGAGGGGCGCACCGGTGGGCATGGCCATCGACAGCGAGGGCGCCCTGCTGGTGGCCGACGACGTCGGCGATGTGGTGTGGCGTGTGTCGGCCAGGTAGCTCTGCAGAGTCCAGCCATGCTCGACTGCTCTGGATCTGGCTTCTGTAGGGCCGAGCCCATGCTCGGCCTACGCGCGCAGCGCTGGGTTTCCGCGTACAGGTCGAAGAGCAGCCGAACGTGGGCTCGGCTCTACAGTTCCGTGGTACCGCTGCGGAACCCGCTGAACACCGATTCGGCCGCAAACCCGACGCCGCCCAGCAGCACGCCGAAGTACGCAACCGTGGCGACAAGGAAGGCATAGCCGGCTGCCACCGCCGCGCCATCACGCTGGATGAAGCCGATGGCGAAGGACATCAGGGCAAGTGCCGGCAGCGTGTTGCTGAAGGGAATCGGCCCGGCCGGCGCCATCAGCAGCAGCGTGGCCACGATCAGGGCCAGGTTGTTCAGGCGCATCATCTTCTTCGAGCGCACCATCACCGCCAGCCGCATCGGTCGCGACAGGCGCTCCATGCGGTGCACCCACTTCAGTGCGCGGCCAAGGTTGGCCTTCAGCTTGTCGGTGGCGATCTCGCGACGGGCCAGCTTCCGGGGCACCCACAGCGGGCGGTTGCGCACCCGGCTCAGGCCGATCAGCAGGATCGAGGCACCGAATACGGTACTCAGCCCGGGAATCGACACCGGAATGATGAAGATGGCCGAGAGCAGGATCACGATCAGCAGCAGGCCTTCATCGCCCAGCGCGCCGAGCAAGGTGCCGACGCTGACCTGGTCACCGGGCAGCTCGTCGATCATCTGCTCGATCTGCTGGGCCAAGGGGGCGCTGTCGTTGGTTTCGGGGGCACGGTAGGTCATGCGTCGCAAGCTTCTCCAGGGAAGGGCGGTCAACGGGCCGTCCTGCGGTGTGGGACGCACAGGCTCTGGCAGTATCCCGGCCAACGTGGGCAAAGAGGTGAACCGGGCATGAGGGGGTAAACTGGCGTGCCCCGCATGAGTTGAACGCAATGGACATGGGCCGCAGGCAATCGACCGTCGAACTGGTCGCCATCGACATGGATGGCACCCTGCTGGATCCCACCCACGCGCTCACCGCACGCGCCAAGCAGGCTATCGCGCAGGCGCGCGCGCTGGGCGTGCACATCGTGCTGACCAGTGGCCGCCCGGTCCCCGGCCTGGCGCCGTTCCTGCACGAACTGGGCATCGATGGCAACGACGACTACTGCATCGCCTGCAACGGCGGCCTGGTGCAGCGCATCGGCACGCGTGAAACGGTGGTCGAGTACCCGCTCAGCTTCGACGATTTCCTGTTCTGCGAGCAGGTGGCGCGCGAACTGGGCGTGCACTTCCAGGCGCTGGACAGCCAGCGCATGTACACGCCCAACCAGGACATCAGCTATTACACGGTGGCCGACTCGCACCTCTCGCGCATGCCGCTGTCGTACCGCCGAGTGGCCGACATGGATCCCACCATGTCCTTCATCAAGCTGATGATGATTGATGAGCCGGAGGTACTGGATGCGGCCATTGCGCGGTTGCCCAGTGAGCTGACCGAGCGTTTCGCGGTGCTGAAGAGCGCACCGTTCTTCCTGGAGGTGTTCGATCATCGTGCAGGCAAGGGCCCCAGCCTGCAGAAACTGGCGGAGCACCTGGGGATCGACCGTGCCAACGTCATGGCCATCGGCGATCAGGAGAACGACCTGACCATGCTGCAGTACGCCGGCACCAGCGTGGCGATGGGCAACGCGATCGATGCGGTGAAGGCCGTGGCGCGCTTCGAGACCACCACCAATGCCGACGAGGGCGTGGCGCGCGCGATCGAGCGCTTCGTGCTGCGGTAGGGTCCGCGGCGGTAGGCCGTCTCCTGCGTCGACGCAAGGTTCACACAATGTTGCCGCGTCATGCTTCCTGGCATGGCCCAGTCCGATTCCGCCCAACCACCGATCCGTCCGGGCGTCCGAGCATGCCCGCGACCCGCGCCCTGCGCTGTGCCCGGGGTCGATCTCGACGCCGAATATCAGTTCTGGCAGGTCTATGAGCGTCTTGTCCGCCCCCTACCCGGCGGGGGCCTGCGGCGGGCCTGGCTGGTTCTGCAGGCGGTCTACCGCACCCGCCTGCGATTTCCTGCGGACACCCAGGAAGTCGCGCTCGCGCGGGTCATGTTCGGCAGCAATACCACCGCCGAGCGTTCGGCCGAACTGCAGGACCTCTACGGTCTCGTCAGTCGCCGTCTGGCAGCCGTCGCTGCCCGGGGCAGAGGTGCCTCGCGCAGCGGGGCAGGCGATCGCGCGAGGAGCGGACCCCGCTGATGGCCCGCGGCATCCGGCGAAGACATCCAGCCCGGCGTGATACTCGGTGGTACTGACCTGGAACAGGCCCAGCAGTGAGTGGAACAGGTTGTCATGGCTGAACACCCGCGTAGCCGCATCGCGGCGCAGGCACGCAGGATCCAGTCCTGCATGGGAGGCGAACTGCGCGGAGAACCACATGATCATGGGCACCTGGGTCTGCTCCTGTGGCGCGATGAGGTAGGGCGTTCCATGCAGGTACAGGCCGTGCTCGCCGAGTGACTCACCGTGGTCGGAAACGTAGATCAGGGCCACATCGCGGTCGTCCGAGTAGGACTGCAGCAGGTCGATCGCACTGCCGAGCATGCGATCGGTATAGACAAGCGTGTTGTCATACGTGTTGACCAGCGCTTCATTGCTGCACTTCTGGATCTGGTTGCTGTCGCAGGTTGGACTGAAGACACGGGCGTCTGCGGGGTATCGCTGGAAGTAGGTGGGGCCATGGCTGCCCAGCGGGTGCAGAACGACGAGGCCGTCGCCCTGCATGGCTTCGATGCGCGATGACAGCCCGTGAAGGAGGATTTCGTCAAGGCACGTGCCATCGTCGTTGGTACACAGGCTGTCGACCTTCAACTGTCCCATGTAATCCGTCGGCACCCGCGCACACACGCCTTTGCAGCCGCCATTGTTGTTGTCACGCCAGACCACGTCGACACCGGTCTTCCTCAGGATGTCGAGGACGTTCTCCTGCGACGCGGCCCTCTCCGCATCGAACCGTGTGCGCGGCATGGATGAGAACATGCACGGCAGGGAGATCGCGGTGGCGGTCCCACAGGACGATACGCTCTGGAAGCTGATGACGTTGTCCTTGCGCGACAGCATCGGGTTGGTGGGTCTGTCGTAGCCGTTGAGCTGGAAATTCCGGGATCGGGCGGTCTCCCCTACGACGAGGATCACCAGCCGGGGTCGGGGGCCCTGTGCACGCACGGCGTCGTCGGCCAAGGTGCGCAGCGGCTGGAGACGGGCGCGGTGGCTGCTGCCGAGATGGCCATAGGTGTGCCGCACGATGTTCAGTGGCAGTACCTGTTCCCTCAGATAGCGGTTGTTCCGCAGCAGCGATGAATAGTCCTTGTAGAAGCCCAACGCAATGGTGACGAGCACCATCATCGTGGCAAGAACGTTTGCCAGCCACACCAGGGAGGATCGCAGCGGACGGCCGTGATTGCCCGTCCGCATGAGCAGCAGGATGCATGAGGGCAGCACGCCCAGCAGGAGGACGGACAGCACCAGCGGGAGCGAGAAGTAGGAAGCCATCTCGGCCTGATTGGTCTCCAGCACGTTCTGCACCATGCTTCTGTCGATCAGTACGCCGTAATGCAGCATGAAGTAGCTGGCGGCGCTGCTGACGATCAGCAGCAGCGCCAGAAGCGGCTTGCGCAGCAAGGGCAGCATCCCGACGGGTGTCAGCAGGAGGTTGAACAGGCAGAACAGCAGCAATGGCAACGAGCCGATGAACAGTGCGCTGCGAAAGCCATGGATCTCCACGATGGACCACAGGCTCTTCCAGAGGGCCATGTTGCCCGCCGTTGCGAAGAACGCGGCCGAGAGCCAGACAAGCGTTACCGGATGTGGCCGATGCCACGTGAAGCAATCGCGCACGTGCAGATCCTGCGGAGCCAGAGAGGCGCGCAGTATCTGGACGCGTTCATCAGGAAGTTGTCAGCTGCGGATGCGGACCCAGCAGGATCACCGCCCATACCAGCGCGACCATCACAAGCACCACGGTCTGCGCAGCGCTGCCCATGTCCTTGGCGTTCTTTGACAGGGGGTGGTACTCGAGCGAGATGCGATCGACCACCGCCTCGATGGCCGAGTTGAGCAGTTCAACCACGAGGCTCAGCAGGCTGACGGCCAGCATCACGGAACGCTCCACCGCGCTGATGTCCAGCACACAGGCGATCGTCATGAGCAGGCCGTGCAGGACAAGCAGCTGGCGGAATGCTGCCTCCCCGCGGAATGTGGCGATGAAACCGTCGCGTGAGTGAATCAGGGTGTGCAGGATGCGTCGGAATCCGGTTCTGCCGTGTCGGTACTTGCCGTCACCCTGCGGTGCGTGCTGCTGCTGCATTGTTGACCTGCCTCTCCATGAAAAGGTGGCCAGAATGTGGCTGGCAATGTCAGCAAAGTGTCAGGCACGCGCTTGCGGCGAGGACAGGTGAAGCAGGAATCGGCACCCCTGAGCAGATGTCTCCACCTTCATCTGCCACCCAAGGTGCTCTACCACGCGCTGCACGATGGACAGCCCCAGCCCTTCGCCATCCTGGCGTGCGCTGGGAAGGAACCTGCTGAACTGGGCAGGGTCGATGGTCGGGGGCAGGCCCGGACCGGTGTCGGCGATGGCCAGCTCGCCCTCCCGCAGGGTGATGCGGACCTCGCCCCTGTCGGTGTACTGGCAGGCGTTGCGCAGCAGATTCCATACGACGCAATGCGCCAGCTCCGCATGGGTGACCACAGTGACCTCCTCTGGTGCATCCAGCCGCAGTGTCATGGGCTTCCCTGCGAGCCAGGGTGCACAGCGTGCCATGCACTCCTGGACAATGGCACGCAACGGGACGTCGGTCAGAGAAAGGCTCGCAGGGGATCTGGAGAGCAGCAGCAGGCAGGTCAGCTGGCGTTGCATCTCCTGTGTGGTCCGCAGGATGCGGTCGGCGCTGGGCAGCAGATGGCTGTCGGGCGGCAACTGGTGAAGCAGTGTCTCGGCCGCGCCAGCGATGATGGCCAAGGGCGTACGCAGCTCGTGGCTGGCGTCTCCGGCAAAGCACCGCTCGCGGTGCAGGAACCGCTCCAGCTCATCGCTATGCTGGGCAAAGGCACGCGCAAGAACGCCGATTTCGTCGCGCGCGTCCTGGTACGGGAACGGCTTGGATGTGCGCTGCACCGCCTCGGAAAGTCGGGTGATCGGAGCGATGACGTGGGCCGACGTCAGTCGCCCGATCCAGTAGGCGCACAGTACGCAGGTCAGGATGACCAGTGCGGCGAAGGCATTGATAAGGTGTTCAAGGTAGGCATAGTGCTCGCCGTCCTGGAGCAGGTAGTAGCGCTTGCCCTCGACGTCGAACACCCGCAGGTGCCACTCGTTGGGTGCGGGCTCGCCGTGGTAACCGGGACCATACTGGCGCAGCACGGTCGGCACGTTCTCCTCGTCATAGAGCTGACTGTCCTGCGTGACCACGCGTGGTGATCCAAGGCGGATCGCATCCTCCAGCCTGCGCACCTCGCCATCCTGCGCCCGTGAGACCGCCGAGGCGCGTACCTCGTCATAGTCGACGAGCTCGACCACGGCGATGAAGCACATGGCTCCGGCCATCAGCAGCACGAAGGACACCGTGATGCGCGTCCGCAGCGACATCCGTTGATAGATCGACGTCCACGCCGTCGGTCCTGTCGGCATGACCTACTCCGGTTGCCCGGGCGCGGGGTTGGAAAGACGCCAGCCTACGCTGTGTACCGTTGCGATGAGCGGGTAGTCGAAGCGCCGATCCACCTGCAGGCGCAACTCGTGGATATGCGTTCGCAACGCGCCACTGTCAGGCGGCTCGTCACCCCAGATCAGGTACTCCATCTCCTGCTTGCGCACGACGGCCGGCGCCGCCCGCACCAGTGAAACGAGCAGTTTGTGGGCCGTCGGCGTAAGGCTGATCGCCTTGCCGCACCGCCATGCCTGCGGCGAGCGCGTATCCACCTGCAGCTCCTGCCACGCGATCACCGTGTCCACCTGCCGGCCCTGGGCTCGACGTACCAGGGCCTTGATGCGGGCATCCAGCTCGGCCAGTGAGAACGGCTTGACCAGGTAATCATCCGCGCCCAGGGCAAGGCCCTGCACCCGGTCGTCCACCTGGTCGCGCGCGGTGAGCATCAGGATCGGTATGGGGTTCTGGAACTCCTGCCGAAGCCTGTGGCACAGCGTCATCCCATCGAGGCGGGGCAGCATCAGGTCCAGCAGAACGGCGTCATAGTCGTTCTCCGTCGCGCGGCGCAGCCCGCTGGCGCCGTCCCGCGCATCGTCCAGCACGTAGCCCAGTGGTTCCAGGAACGCATACAGATTGGCTACCAGCTCAGGATTGTCTTCAATGATGAGCAGGCGTGTCATGGGCCGCGCGCATGAGGAGACATGAAGCCCGAACTTTGGCCGATCCACCGACGTTTGCCAAGCCTCGTCGCCCGTTCCGCCAAGGGCCCGCACGCCGTGACTGCGGCATGAAGCAGCTGCGCATGTTCTTTTTCATCTCTTGAGCTTTCGCCTATCGTGTGCGGTCCAGCGGGCATCGACAGACGGAGGAAATCATGGAGACCAGACGATCGGCGCGCCTGGTGATCGTCGATGAAGACGGAAGGCTTCTGCTGTTCCGGTACCACGACGAACACCACGCCCCCTTCTGGGCGACCCCGGGCGGTGAACTTCTGCCGGGCGAAAGCTATCTGGACGCGGCGCGGCGCGAGCTCCGGGAAGAAACCGGACTGAACCTGCAGATCGGCAGGCTCGTTGAGGAAAGGGACGCCGTCTATGCGGTCGCCCGTTCGACACCCGCGCGATGGCTGGAGACGTATTTTCTGGTTCACGCTCCGGTACAGCCAGCCATTCGACGTGACGGCTGGACAGAAGAGGAGAACGCCACGATCACAGACTGGAAGTGGTGGCGCGCAGAGGAAATGAGAGAGCAGCCTTCCTGCGTGTTCAAGCCGGAATGGCTGCCGGGATTGCTGGAGCGGCTGCGGTCATGACGCAGCATCACTGGCTCGCCTTCCCCCGATCCAGCTGTCGATAGCCAATCGCCTCGGCCAGATGCGCGGTCTGGATGTTCTCGCACCCGGCCAGATCGGCAATCGTGCGTGCCACGCGCAGAATGCGATGCATCGCGCGCGCTGACAGTTGTAGGCGCTCGATGGCGTGTTCCAGAAGATCCTGGTCGGCCTCGCCCAACCGCGTGCACGCGCGCAGCGCAGCGGGCGGCAGATGCGCATTGAGTCCCCCGCGCATCTGCTGCCGCGCATGCGCAGCCTCCACCCGCCCGCGCACCGCATCACTGGGCTCGCCCAGCGGCGTGCTCTCGCGCAGCTCCACCGCATCCATGCGCGTCACCGCGATGTGCAGGTCGATGCGGTCCAGCAACGGGCCGGAGACTCGGGCGCGATAGCGGGTAATTCGCTCATCGGTGCACAGGCAACGGTTGCTGCGGTCGCCGGCCCAACCGCAGGGGCAGGGGTTCATCGCCGCGACCAGCTGGAACCGCGCCGGAAACATCACGCTGCGTGCAGCGCGGGCGATGCGGATGTGGCCCGATTCCAGCGGCTCGCGCAGGGTCTCCAGCGCGCTGCGGTTCCACTCGGGAAGTTCATCCAGGAACAGCACCCCATGGTGCGCCAGTGATATCTCGCCGGGGCAGGGCGGATTGCCGCCGCCCACCAGTGCCGCAGCACTGGCGCTGTGGTGTGGCGCGCGGAACGGTCGTTGCCGCCATCGCTTCGGGTCCAGCCCTTCGCCGCTGACCGAGGCGATGGCCGCCAGCTGCAAGGCATCGATCTCGGTGGACGCCGGCAGCAGCCCGGGCAGGCGTGAGGCGAGCAGGGTTTTGCCACAACCGGGGCTGCCGATCAGCAGCAGATGGTGCCCGCCGGCCGCAGCCACTTCCAGCGCGCGCCGTGCATGCACCTGCCCGCGCACATCGGCCAGATCCGGCAGCGGCAGGGGCGTGGTGTCCACCCGCTCAACCTGCGGCAGCAGGCGCGGATTGCCCAACCCGGCGCAGCATTCCAGCAACGTGCGGGCCACGCGCACGTCGGCGTGTTCGGCCAGCGCCGATTCGGCCGCATTCCCCGGTGGGACCACCAGGATGCGGCCCGCTTCGGCCGCCGCGATGGCGGCGGGCAGCGCGCCTGCAACCGGGCGCAGCTCGCCGGTCAGGCCCAGCTCGCCCAGGAACTCGTACGGCAGCAGCGACTGCGGCGGGATCTGGCCACTGGCGGCAAGAATGCCCAGGGCGATGGCCAGATCGTAGCGCCCGCCTTCCTTGGGCAGATCGGCGGGCGCCAGGTTCAGGGTGATGCGCCGTTGCGGGAAATCAAAGCGCGCGCAGAGCAGCGCCGCACGTACGCGTTCGCGCGACTCGCGCACACTGGTTTCGGCCAGACCGACGATCTGGGTGGCGGGCAGGCCACCGGAAAGATGTACTTCCACCCGCACCAGCGGGGCCTCGACCCCGGCGCGGGCACGGCTGTAGACCAGGGCCAGGCTCATGTGTGCTTCCTGCAGAGAGAGAGGCTCGATGGTGCGGCCGTCACTCTGTCCGTCGCCATCAGGCATTGCTGGCCAGGCGCCTAGGGCTTTCCTGCGCAAGCTGGCGCTCAGCGACGTGCGCCTGCGCCGCATGGTCCGCTTCGATCCGGCGATAGAACCGGACCCACGCGAACCTGCTGAGCGTGCGACGCTGATCGACGACTGCCTGAGCAATGAAGCGTCGTCCAAAGCACTGGCCGAGGCATCGGTGTTCATGCGACAGTCGATGGCGAATCATCGCGTCGGCGACTTCGCTGATAGCAAGCAGTTCGCGAAGGGAACGTCGTATGAAAGGCCGCAACCTCATGTATTCCAAATGAAGAGAGGCAAGAAGAATGATTGACCGGATGAAGTTCGAACTGCCCGGCAAACCGGCCTACTGGGTTGCCGTCGGCATACTCTGTGCCCTGATCGGCCTGGGCATGGACATGAACATGGGGGGCATCGTGCTGTCAGTCGGCGAACCGGCCAAGTGGGGTGGCTTCGGCGCATTGATCGGCACCAGCGTCGGTCTGATGGCGGTATTCGGCAAGCGTTCCGCGCCACGCTGACCGCGCAACGCCGAACCGGCGCGTATGCGGCGGGTGGTGTCCATGCGCGACGGGCGCCGACCTCCTGATTTTCGCTAGCAAGTGGCGGCACCGTGTCGTCGGTGCTCAGCTGGTTGAAGCTCACTTCATCGAAGCTGCGTGGCACGAGGGGGGGAGGCACCGACGCGCGCGCGGCTCGGTATGACCGTCGGCCAAAAGCAGATAACCACTGAGCATTTCTGCATTGGGGCGCGGGCGGGGTTAATGAATGTGCGATGTCTGGTCCACCGATTGCGGCTGGCATTGCTTCCCCCACTACCCGTACAGCCCACGATGACGACAGCTCGTTCTTCACTGCGCCCGCGATTGCTGGCGTTGGCGGTGTTGCTTGCCACCGCGTCTCCCACACTTCATGCACAGTCCACCACCGGCGCGATCGCCGGACAGGCGCCGGCCACCGCCCAGCGCATCTTCGTTCGCAGCGATACCGGCCTCACCCGCGAGGTGACGGTCGATGGGCGAGGCCGCTTTACCGTCGGCCAGCTGCCACTGGGCCGCTACGTGGTGGAAGCACGCGATGCCGAAGGGAACGTGCTGCAGACCCGCGAGGGCATTTCGCTGACGGTAGGCGCCAGTACCGAGGTGTCCTTCGCTGACGTCACCCGGCTGGACGGTGTGCAGGTCAGCGCCGACCGGGCCGCGGCTGCGATCGATGTCAGCAGCGTGGACTCGCGCACGGTGATCACGGCCGAGCAGCTGCAGCGCCTGCCACTGGGTCGCTCGGCCGAGGCGATCGCGCAGCTTGCGCCCGGGGTCAACGGCAACAGTGGCAATGGCACCTATGCCGGCCCGACCGGTGCACAGCTGGTGAGCTTCGGCGGTTCGTCCGCTGCCGAGAACGCTTACTACATCAATGGCTTCAACAGCACCGATCCACTGCGCGGTCTGGGTGGCCTCACGCTGCCCTACGGCAGCATCGACCAGCAGGAAATCTACACCGGTGGCTACAGCGCCAAGTACGGCCGTTCCGATGGCGGCGTCATCAATGCGGTGGGCAAGCGCGGCACCAATGAGTGGCGATTCGGTGGCCAGGTCACCTGGGAACCAGCATCCACGCGCTCGGATAAGGACGATGTGCGTTACCCGGGCAATGGCGCGCTGTATTCACCGGAAAGCCAGGACCGCGAGTGGGTGACCACGCAGAGCATCTACGCCGGTGGCCCGCTCCTGGAAGACCGGCTGTTCTTCTTCGGCTCGTACGAGCTCGAGCGCCGTGAGGGCACCGACGTCAAGAATGTGGAGGCGACCAATGCCTACTCCCGCTATGAGTACGACCGCCCGCGCTGGTACGCCAAGCTGGACTGGAACATCACCGACAACCACCTGCTGGAACTGACCGGAGCCTCCAGCCGCAATGTCTTCCGGGGCGATAGCTTCGCTTACGACTACGACACGCTCACCCGCGGTGCGCAGCGTGGCAAGGAAGACACCACCAAGACCGGTGGCGACCTGTGGACGGCCAAGTACACCGGCTACCTGACCGACCGGCTTACCGTCAGCGCGCAGTATGGCGAAATGCGTACCGATGACTACATCGGCAACCCGGCCTACGACGGCAGCCTGACCTACATCAGCAGCGCCACGCTTCAGAATCCGGCGCTGAACGGTGGTACGCCGATCACCAATGCGCAGACCACGTCGCTGCTGGTCAACCCGGATCGCGGCAACCGCAGCAACAACCTGCGACTGGATGCGAACTACAGATGGGGCAACCACAGCATCACGGTCGGCATCGACAACCAGAATGCCCGTGCGCTCAACCGTGGCTCGGTGGCCTCCGCCGACGGTTACTACTGGATCTATGGCCAGTCCAACCCGAACGTGCCCCTCAATACCGGCCTGGGCGTGCCGGCCACCGGCGGCATCCGCAATGGTGAGGACGGCTATTACGTGCGCCAGTACATCTACAGCGCACTGGCGTCGGTACGCGCCTCGCAGCGGGCGCAGTACATCGAGGACAACTGGCAGGTGACCGACCGCCTGCTGTTGAACCTGGGCCTGCGCCTGGATCAGTTCACCAACTACAACCGCGATGGCGACGCCTACATCAAGCAGACCAGCGGTCAGTGGGCGCCGCGGCTGGGCTTCAGCTGGGACGTCGACGGCGACGGGCGCTTCAAGGTGTTCGGCAACGCGGGTCGCTACTACCTCGCGCTGCCGCTCAACCCGGCCTTCAACGCGGCGGGCGCGACGCTGGCCACCTCGACGTACTACACCTATGGCGGCATCGACAGCAACGGTTATCCAACCGACCTCACCGCGTTCTCCGGCGCGGTGTCGGCCAACAACTACTACGGCGTGCTGCCCGATCCGAAGACGGTGGCGACCTCCGGCATCGAGCCGTCCTACCAGGACGAGTTCATCCTGGGCTTCAGCAGGGCGCTCGGCCAGAACTGGGTGTACGGCGCGAAGGCGACCTATCGGGTGCTGCGCAGCGGCGTGGATGACTACTGCGATATCGGCGCGGTGCTGGCCAAGGCCGACAGCCTGGGGTATGACGTCACCAAGGACAGCAATCCGGTCAGTTGCTGGTTGATCAATCCTGGCCGTGCGAACACCTTCAATCTGGTCGATACCAGCGGCAACTACGTAAGCGTGCCGCTGACCAATGCCGAGATGGGCTTCCCCAGGTTCAAGCGCAACTACTACGCGGTGAACCTGTCGCTGGAGCACCCGTTTGATGGCCGCTGGTATGGCCGGGCGGACTACACGTGGTCGCGCAGCTATGGCACCACCGAAGGCCAGCTGCTGTCGGGCATCGGCCAGACGGCGGTGTCGACCACGCAGGCCTGGGATTACGCGCAGCTGATGGAACACACCAACGGGCCGCAGAGCAACGACCACACCCACCAGTTCAAGCTGCATGGTTACTACCAGTTGACGCCGGAATGGCTGGTCTCGGCCAACCTCAAGGTGATTTCCGGCGCGCCCTTCAGCGCGTTGGGTTCGTATGGCCCGAACTTCGAAGACCCTTCCGGCTACGGCATTGCCTACCACTTCTACAACGGCCAGCCCGCGCCTCCGGGCAGCCAGGGGCGGCTGCCCTGGCTGAAACAGCTGGATCTGGGTGTCTCCTACCGGCCTTCGGTGGCGGCTGGGCGGCTGGGCTTCAACCTGGATGTGTTCAACGTATTCAACAGCCAGGTGGCGTTGTGGAAATCGCCGTACTCCGAACTGGATCCGGGGCAGCCGGACCCGCTGTACGGCGCAGCGACGGTGCGGCAGGCACCGCGCTCGCTGCGCGTCAGCGTGAGCTACGACTACTGAGGGAGTGCGCCGGCACGGGCCGACATGAGCTGCCAGCGGTAGGGAGGCGGACGATGCGTGGCTCGAAAACCGGGTTGTGTTGGGCCGGCGGGCACGGAGGCCCCCACGCACCGCCCGCCTTAGCCGGCAGGCGTAGACTTCATCACAACGGCGGGTTTTCGAGGCCCGGCCACCGATGCACGGTGGCGGAGCAACGCTTGCCCGCCGTTGTGGGGAGTGCCAAGGGATCGGGCCAATGCGGCCAGGCCCGAGACGTTTCCGGCATTGTCGTATAGGGAGGAGTGGCGCGAGAGGCTTGAACGGCGGGGCTTTCGGTACTTCTGCGACGGCCCCGTCAGATTCGTCTGTTGGAGGGAGAAGAGTGCGTTGATTGCGACAGCGTGCGGCGCGCGTCTGCGAAGGTGCGAGTGACTTTCCACCTATTGACCGTCCAGCGCGCCACGGCGAGTCTGACTGCCGCGGCAGTCACTGGGATGTAGCTGCCCGCAGGACGAGAAGTGGCGTTTGAATGGATTCGCCGACCCGTGCAGACCCCGACAAGGATCATTGCAGATGTTGCGCCACAGCCGACCTCTTCTTTTCGCGGGTCTGATACCCCTGCCATGGTTCCTGTTCTGGACCACCGTTGCTGCGATGCTCGCACCCGGTTACAACCCGATTGCACAGCACGCCAGCGAGCTGCTGCAGGCACCCGTGCTCGCAAGCCTGTGCGGACGGATCGCCGCCATCGGCTGCGGGCTGGGGTTCGTACTGTTTGCCATTGCGCTATGGCGGGAATCCGGTCGCCGGATCGCCGTGGGTGCCGCCTGCTGGATGATCTTTGGCGTCTCCATGTTGACCAATGGGCTCTGGCCCATGGGTCATCCGATGCACGGCTTCTACGCCATCGGTATCGCGAACATCATTGCGCCGGCGATGTCGCATATCGAACTGCGGGCCTGGTCGGCCAACCGAAGGGCCTATGCCGTGACTGCCGTGGTGAGCATCGCGGCAGTGGTCTATCTATGGTTGAACCTGGTGGGCGCGGATCCGCAGGGTTTCAGGGGACTCACCCAGCGCCTGTTCTCTTCCATCAACTCCCTGTGGCCCTTCCTGGTCGCGCTGTACCTGCTGCGCAGGGGGCCAAGTGCACTACAGACGCAGCCCGCGCATTGATGGACAGGCGTGCCAGGCACTCGGCAATCGCGCAGGTCCGATCAAGGCTGACATCGACGGGACGCGCATACTGAAAGACATTCCGAAAAGACGACCCGACTTCAATGGCAGCATTCGATCATTCCCTGGTAACGCTCCGATTTTTCGGCGACGACCTTCTGCCGGATGAGATCAGTGCTCTGCTGGGGGCGGCTCCAACCGCCTCGCATCACAAGGGCCAGGAACTTGCAGCCAGCCACTCGGGCGTCGTGCGTATCGCCAGGACCGGAAGCTGGCGGATGGCCGCGATGCGTCGTGAGCCTGAAGATCTGGAGGCTCAGATTTTTGAGATCCTTGATCAGCTCACCGGAGATCCCGCCATATGGAAGTCGCTGGCACGGTTCCGGCCTGACCTGTTCTGCGGCCTTTTCATGGGCAGCAGCAATGATGGTGTCTCGCTTTCGCCCAAGGTCCTGCTCGCCCTGGGAGAGCGCGGCATCGAGCTCGGCCTTGACATCTACGATGCCGATGAAGATGTGCGCAACGCTCAGCACCAATAGACCATCAGTTGATGATCTCGCCACTCCCCGATGCGACGAATTCCCTCAACTGCCGGATGAAGTCCGCATCGTAGGGTTCCCACTCGGTGATCTCACCGACAATCCGCAACGGCTGTGCACTGCGATACGACCGTGTCGGGTTCCCGGGAAACTTCTTGTTGGTGACGTTCGGATCGTCCTCGAACGGCCCGGTCGGTGCCACCACGTACACACGCGGCCGCCCCTCGCCCCGGGCCATCTCCGCGGCCAGCCCGGCGCCCTTGGCAATCGTGGTGAAGTAGACGTGGTTCATCACCACGCCATCGCGATAGTTGGAGCTGTAGCCCGCAACCAGCAGATCGCCCGTGGCCAGGTCGGCCCGGGTGCCGTGATAGAACGGCCCGGCGACCTGATCGCAGGTGTCCTGCGAAACGGGTGTCCATTCGGTGTCCTGCGTCATCGCGATACCCCCAGGTTGTCCTGCCGGATCGACAGGCCGGCGAGTCTAGGGGGCCAGGTGGGCCTTGCTGCAAGGCCCCATCCGGGAAATAATCTGTAAGTGGGAGGCGCAGTGCGCCTCCTTTTTTCATTCTGCGGCGCGGCGCCCTTCCAGCTCGCGCACCGCTGTTTCCAGCGCATCCAGCTTCTGGCGGGTCTTCAGCAGCACCGCGCGCTGCACTTCAAATTCCTCGCGCGTGACCAGATCGAGCTTGGCCAGCCCAGCCTGCAGCGCGCTCTTGAAGGTGGCCTGCAGTTCCTCGCGTGATTCGCGCAGGCCCGGCGGCACCAGGTCGCTGAGGCGGCGGGCGAGGTCATCGATTTGGTTCAGGTCGATCATGGGGTGCTCCGTGGGTGGCGCCCGCGCATCAGGCGCGGGCAGGCCGTTCAGCCACAAGGATACTGCCGGCGCGCGCTGCCCGGACAGGCAGCCGCGGCGTCGCACCGGGCGCGTTCAGGCGCTATCCTCCACGCCGGAAGACAGGAGATCGACGATGAAGATGGTCATGGCGGTGATCAAGCCGTTCAAGCTCGACGACGTGCGCGAAGCGCTGGCCGAGCGTGGCGTCACCGGCATCACGGTGACGGAGGTCAAGGGCTTCGGCCGCCAGAAGGGGCATACCGAGCTGTACCGTGGCGCCGAGTACGTGGTCGACTTCCTGCCGAAGGTGAAGCTGGAAGTGGCCGTGACCGATGACCAGGTGGAGGCGGTGGTGGAAGCCATCGTCAAGGCGGCCGGTACCGGCAAGATCGGCGACGGAAAGGTATTCGTGTATGACCTGGGCAGCGTGGTGCGTATCCGTACCGGCGAGCTGGACGCAGACGCGCTGTAAGCCGTCCGGCGGGATGTTGTAGAGCCGAGCCGATGCTCGGCTGCCGTTCCGCTGTCATGTAGAGTCGAGCTTGCTCGACTCTACAAAGAGCAGCCGAGCATGGGCTCGGCTCTACAAGGAGCGGTAAAGCGGTGAGCGGAGCGACGCTTACCGGCGCTTCGCCCACTTATAGAACCGCTTCCAGCCCTGGCGCACTGCGGCCACCCAGCCGGGGTCGGCCACCAGGGCGGCCTGGGTGGCGCTGGGCGCCTGCCCGGTCACGCGCTGGCGGATCTTCAGCAGGTTCTTCATGTCGCTGCGGCGCATCTGCCGGGTCAGCGGATTGCGGCGCAGCCAGCGCGGTGCGCGCCAGGCCGAGGTGAAGTCCAGCAGCACCGGTACGCCGCCGCTGACCACCACGTTGGTGCCGTGCAGATCGTTATGGGTGATGCCGGCCGCATGCAGGCGGCTGAGTGCGTGCTGCAGCTGCTCGAACACTTCATTGCCGACTGCCTGGGCGGTGCTGAGGGTCTGGCCGGGAATGAACTCCATGCCCAGTGCCAGGCCTCCCAGTGTTCCCAGCAGCGCCGGCGCGTGCTTCCAGCCGCCCAGGCGCTGCAGCATGCGCGCTTCACGGCGCACCATCAGGCGTGCGACCAGCGACAGCGGCGTGCCGCGATAGCGGGAGTAGTCCTTGATGACGGCCTCGCGGCCATCCAGGCAGGTGCGATAGACATCGGGGGCCAGCAGGCGTTCGCCACGCTTGAGCAGCAGGGGCGTGGTGGCGTCATCGCCGCAGGTCTGGCAGGGGGAGGCAGGAAGGGGCATGGCGGGGTCTCGGACGACCCGGTGGGCGGCGCTGAAGCGTCAAGCGAACCGGTGAGGCGGGGGAAACTGGCTAAACTTTCGTTAAGTCAATTTTAGTACCGGCAAGTTCGCTAATCCACGTTCTGTCGGAGAAATGTCGGGGCCGTGGCTGGAACAGTTCGTCGCGCACGGGCGGACAATTTCGTCTCACTTCTCGGCTTGGGGCATTGAAAATCAATAAGTTGAAGAAGAAATCCACCCGTTCAGCCAAGCGCCGCTGAACATGGCGCACGTGTGGCTTGACCCCGGCGCACGGCCTGCCGACCATAAGCTGTTCATCCGCGACATCGGCGGCCGCCCCGTTCCGGCACGTCCCCGTCCCCTGCCGCGTTGCCACCGATGCCGGCCGCCTGCGCCGTGCATCGCCCCCTGATTCCCGTTCCGGCTGCCGCCGGAGGAAAGTTTTTGATGATCAAGATCGTACTGGCAGTGCTGTTCGTGGCCTGCGTGCTGTACATCCACTTCCGTGGCAAGGTCCGCGCGCGCTGGTCGCGCCAGCTGCTGGACCACTCCAGTTTCATGGCCCCGATCAACGTGGTCATGTACATGTTCTCGAAGGTGCCGACCACGCCGTTTCTGGACCCGGGCAAGGAGTTCCCGCAGCTGGAACCCCTGCGCCAGAACTGGCAGATGATCCGTGACGAGGCGCTGGCGCTGCGCGATGCGCAGAAGATCGCTGCGTCCAGCAGTTTCAACGATGCGGGCTTCAACTCGTTCTTCCGCCGTGGCTGGAAGCGCTTCTACCTGCGCTGGTACGGCCCCTCGCACCCGTCAGCGAAGACGCTGTGCCCGAAGACCGTGGCCCTGATCGAGTCGATTCCGGATGTTCGCGCAGCGATGTTCGCGCAGCTGCCGCCGGGCAGCGAGCTGCGTCCGCACCGCGATCCGTTCGCCGGTTCGCTGCGCCTGCACCTGGGCCTGAGCACCCCCAACGATGATGCCTGCTACATCGAAGTGGACGGCATCCGGAAGAGCTGGCGCGACGGCGAGTGGATGATGTTCGACGAAACCTACATCCACCACGCGCATAACGAGACCGAGCAGGACCGAGTGATCCTGTTCTGCGACATCGCGCGCCCGCTGCGCTTCGGCCTGCCGGGCCTGTTCAACCGTGCGGTGGCCGCCACGCTGCTGGCCGGTGGCGCTTCGCCGAACCTGCCAGGTGATCCGACCGGGGGTGTCAACAAGGCATTCGGCAGCCTGTACAAGGTGCGCCTGAAGGCCAAGGCGCTGCGCGAGCGCAGCGTGGTGGCCTACCAGGTCATCAAGTGGGGCCTGGTGGCGGCGGTGATTGCCGGAATCTGGGCGCTGTAAGCGAAACGCCGGGCATCGCCCGGCGTTGCCTGCAAATGAAAAACCCGCGCTGCTGCCAGCGCGGGTTTTTTGTTGGATCAGCTCTTCAGTGCCGCCTGCACGAACGGCGGGGTCACCAGCACGCCGGTGTGCAGCGCGGCGGTGTAGTACAGGGTCGTGAAGGTCTTGGCGGCCGAATCGGCCTGGCGGAAGTCGAAGCTGCTGTCGCCCTTGCGCGCCATGGTCACGCTCCACCAGCCGGTCGGGTAGCACGGCTGCGGGAACGGCAGGGTCTTGAACGAACCGAAGCCGGCCTTGCCCATCTCGGTACGCATCTCGTTGATCAGTTCCAGCTGCATCAGCGGCGATTCGGACTGCTGAACCAGGATGCCATCGTCCTTCAGCGCCTTGAAGCAGCTCTCGTAGAAGGCCTTGTTGAACAGGCCTTCGCCCGGGCCGACCGGGTCGGTGGAGTCCACGATCACCACGTCCACGCTGCCGGCCGGGCAGTTGGCCATGTAGGCCACACCGTCGTCGAACAGCAGTTCGGCGCGCGGATCGTCGTTGGAGTCGCACAGCTCCGGGAAGTGCTTGCGCGCCATCACCGTGACCTGCTCGTCGATGTCGCACTGGGTCACGCTCTCCACGCCCTTGTGCTTGAGCACTTCGCGCAGGGTGCCGCAGTCGCCGCCACCGATGATCACCGCGCGCTTGGGGGCGGCGTGGGTGAACAGCACCGGGTGGCTGATCATCTCGTGATAGAAGAAGTTGTCCTTGCTGGTCAGCATGATGGCGCCATCGATGGTCATCAGGTTGCCCCAGTCGGTGGTCTGGAAGATCTCGATCTTCTGGAAGGGCGACTGCACCTCGTCCAGCTTGCCGGTGATGCGGTAGCCGATGGCCGAGCCGGTGCGCTCGAAATGCTCGATGTACCAGTTGTTACTGTCAGTCATGGGACGTGTCCTTCTGGGGTCCTGTTCGGAGGGGGTAGAGCCGGGTTGGCGGCACGGGGCCGCGTGGCGCAAGCCACATCCGGACGGATCGGCCTGTTCAGGTCCGGCAGGAGCCGGGTCACGGGCGCGGGCGCGCATGATAACGAACCTGTGGGCATATAGGCGTTATCATGCCCCCCCTTTTATTGCCAACAAGGCCGACTGAAATGACCGATTGGTCCCTCGACCAAGCCCGCAAGACCTACTCGATCCCGCATTGGGCGGATGGTTACTTCGACGTGGATCAGGCCGGGCACATGGTGGTGAGACCGACCGGGGCGGACGGCCCGGTGGTGTCGCTGCCCAAGGTGGTGGACGCCGCCCGCGAGGCGGGCGCCAAGCTGCCACTGCTGGTGCGCTTCCCGGACATCCTCGGCCAGCGCCTGGGCAAGCTGCAGGCGGCATTCGCCCAGGCCCAGCAGGACTGGGATTACGCGGGTGGTTACACCGCGGTGTACCCGATCAAGGTCAACCAGCACCGCGGCGTGGCCGGTACCCTGGCCAGCCACCACGGCGAGGGCTTCGGCCTGGAAGCGGGCAGCAAGCCGGAGCTGATGGCGGTGCTGGCACTGTCGCGCCCGGGCGGCCTGATCGTCTGCAACGGCTACAAGGACCGTGAGTACATCCGCCTGGCCCTGATCGGTCGCAAGCTGGGCCTGCAGACCTTCATCGTCATCGAGAAGCCGTCCGAGCTGAAGCTGGTGCTGGAAGAGTCCAAGGCGCTGGACGTGAAGCCCGGCCTGGGCGTGCGCATGCGGCTGGCGTCGCTGGGCGCCGGCAAGTGGCAGAACAGCGGGGGCGACAAGGCCAAGTTCGGCCTGTCCCCGCGCCAGCTGCTGGACCTGTGGAAGTCGCTGCGCGATACCGAGTACGCCGATTGCCTGAGCCTGCTGCACTTCCACATGGGCTCGCAGATCTCCAACGTGCGCGACATCGCCAACGGCATGCGCGAAGCCACCCGCTACTTCGTTGAACTGTCGCAGCTGGGCGCTAAGATCACCCACGTGGACGTGGGCGGCGGCCTGGGCGTGGATTACGAAGGCACCCGGTCGCGCAGCTTCTGCTCGATCAACTACGGCTTGAATTCGTATGCCAGCAACATCGTGCAGCCGCTGGCCAACGCCTGCGAAGAGCACGGCCTGCCCCCCCCGCGCATCGTTACCGAGTGCGGCCGTGCGATGACCGCGCACCATGCAGTGCTGATCGCGAATGTGTCCGAAGTGGAACAGGCGCAGGAGGGCCGCGTGCCGGACCAGCACGATGACGAGCCGGCTTCGATCCGTCATCTGCGCGAGATCCACGAGGAACTGGACGTGCGCCCGGCGGTGGAACTGTTCCAGGAGGCGCAGCACTTCCATGCCGAAGGCCTGTCCAGCTACGCGCTGGGCCAGATCGACCTGCCGCAGCGTGCGCGCATCGACGACCTGTTCTACGCCATCGCCCACGGCGTGCGTGCGCGCCTGAGCTATGACGAGAAGAGCCACCGTCCGGCGCTGGATGAACTGAACGAGCGCCTGGTCGACAAGTACTTCGTCAACTTCAGCGTGTTCGAATCGATTCCCGACGCGTGGGCCATCGACCAGGTGTTCCCGATCGTGCCGATCGAGCGGCTGGACGAAGTGCCGGACCGTCGCGGCATCATTGCCGACATGACCTGCGACTCGGACGGCATGGTCAAGACCTATGTCGAGAACGAGAGCCTGGACAGTTCGCTGCCGCTGCACGCGATAAAGCACGGCGAGAGCTACCGCATCGGCTTCTTCATGGTCGGTGCCTACCAGGAGATCCTGGGCGACATCCACAATCTGTTCGGTGACACCGACGCGGTGGAAGTGGTGGCCGATGCGGACGGCTACGCGATCACCCAGCAGCGTCGTGGCGACACCACCGACGTGATGCTGGACTACGTGGGCTACCGGCTGGACGACCTGCGCGCGGCCTATGCCCAGCGCGTGGCTGCCGCCGGGCTGTCGCCGGAGCGTGCGCAGGAACTGTCGCAGGCGCTGGAGGCGGGCCTGACCGGCTACACCTACCTGTCCGACGAGCCGCTGGTCTGATGCCTGCGGCCACGCCGGGCATGGCCCGGCGCTACCGGTCCTGATGAGCGCCCGCGCGATCTTCCACCTGTTCCTGCATGCCGCCGTGCCAGCCCTGCTGGCATGGCTGTTCTGGCGCAAGCGCTTTGCGTCGGCGTGGTTGCTGATGCTGCTGGGCTGGATCATCGACCTCGACCATCTGCTGGCCGATCCGATCTACGCGCCGAACCGCTGCAGCATCGGCTTCCACCCGTTGCACACCGCGCCGGCGATCGCGGTGTACGCCGGGCTGTGCGTGCCGAAGAAGACCCGTCTGGTGGGCATCGGCCTGGTGATCCACATCGTGCTCGACGCCATCGACTGCTGGTGGATGCATCACCGCTGAGGCGGGTCGTGCAGCGCCGGGGCGGCTCTACCGGGGAGGCGGGGCGTCCGTCGGGGCCAGCGGCAGTTCCAGCCGTGCGCGCAGTCCCGGGTTCTCGTTGGAAAGGCGCAGTGAGCCGCCGTGGCTGGCGGCGATCTCCGCGGCGATCGCAAGGCCCAGGCCGCTGCCTTCCACCCGTTCGTCCAGGCGTACGCCACGCTGCAGGACACTCTCCAGCTTGGCTTCGTCCAGCCCCGGGCCGTCGTCGCGCACTTCGATATGCAGCCGGTCCTGTTTGGCCAGGGCCCGCAGGCGTACTTCGCTGGCGGCCCATTTGCCGGCGTTGTCCAGCAGGTTGCCCAGCATCTCCTCCAGGTCGGTGGCTGCGCCGGCGAAGGCCAGCCCGTGTGCCACGTCCATCTGGAAGCGGATGCGGCGGCCGGCATGCACGCGGGTCATCAATCGGCACAATGCCTCCACCGCGGGCGCCACATCGCTGCGCTGGTGGTGGTCCACGGCCAGGCCGGCGGCCAGGTAGCGGTCGATGCTCGCACGCATGCGCGCGCCCTGTTCGTGCACCGTGCGCCGCCAGCCGCGTCCTTCACCCTCCGCTTCGGCCGCCAACACGCTCAGCGGCGTCTTCAGCGCATGCGCCAGGTCCTCGGCGCTGCTGCGCGCGCGCGCGACCATGCGCTGGTGGTGATCGAGCAGGGCATCGAGCTCATCGGCCAGCGGCGCGATCTCCAGATCCAGCCGGCTGCGGTCGATGCGCTCGGCATCGCCACGGCGGATGCGTTCCAGCTGCTGGCCCAGGCCGCGTAGTGGGCGCAGGCCGAAATGCACCTGGCTGGCCAGCACCGCCAGCCATGCCGCGACCAGCAGGCCCAGCGCCAGCGCGCTGCGCTGACGGAAGGCGGCGGTGTCCGCGTCCAGCGCGCTGCGATCATGGGCAACCAGCGCAATGTAGGGCTGCGATGCACGTGGCAGGCGTACCTGCTGCACACGGGCACGCAGCGATTGCTGCATCGGCCCGCTCAGATTGCGCTCGGCCGGGCCGGTGGCTGTGACCGGCAGGGTCTGGTCCCACAGCGAGCGCGACTGCAGCAGCACCTTGCCGTTGTGGTCGGTGATCTGCCAGTAGGCGCCGGAGAACACACGCTGGAAGCGCGCGTCGTTGGGTTCCTGGCGCAGCCGCAGCTGTCCGTCGGGATCGATCTCCGCCTGCGCGAGCAGAGTCAGCATGTCCTGCTGCAACTCGCCGTCAAGACGGTCGCGCGCGCTGCGCTTGAACAGCTCGCCCAGCAGCACGCTGGCCAGCACCGACACCAGCACCAGGCCGATGCCCCCCACCAGCAGCAGCCGCCGCCGCAATGAAGGCTGGCGCGCGCTCATGCCTCGGCCAGCCGCCAACCCTGGCCACGCACGGTATGGATCAGTTCCACGCCCAGCTTGCGCCGCACCCGGCCAAGCAGCACGTCCAGCGCGTTCGAGTCCGGATCGTAACCGCCTTCGAAGACCTGTTCGCCGAGGCGGTCGCGGCTGATCACGCGGCCGGCGTGATGGATGAAGTAACTCAGTACGCGGAACTCCTGGGGACTCAGCGGCAACGGTTGCCCGTCCAGTTCAAAGCGACCGGCGTTGACGTCAAGCTGCAGGGGGCCGCACTGCAGGCGCGGGCTGGCGTGGCCCCGGCTGCGGCGGATCAGGGCACGCAGGCGCAGCACCAGTTCATCGGCCTGGAACGGTTTGGTCAGGTAGTCATCGGCGCCTGCATCGAAGCCGGCCAGCTTGTCGTGCCAGCGGCTGCGTGCGGTCAGCACCAGCACCGGAAAATCGCGGCCATGGGCACGCCAGCGCTCGATCACGCTCAGTCCATCCAGGCCGGGCAGGCCAAGATCGACGACCGCGGCATGCAGGTCCTCGATCTGGCCGATCTCTTCCGCACGACGGCCATCGGTGGCCACATCGACCACGTAGCCGGCCTGCTCCAGCAGGGGCTGCAGGCGTTTGGCCAGCTCGGTGTCATCCTCGGCAAGCAGGATCCGCATCAGTCGTCCAGTTCCATCTTCAACAACGTCCCGTTGCGCGCATCATAGTCCAGCTCCACCACTGCGCCGTCGTCACGCAGGATCTCCACCTCGTACACCGCGTCGTCCAACTCCACCTCCAGCAGTTGGCCGGGCTGGCGCCTGAGCGCGTCGCGCACCACCTGTTCCAGGGGCACGTAACGGCCCTGCTGCACGGCGCGGCGCGCGACCTGCTGCGCCGGGTCCGGCGCAGGGCCGGCAGCGGAGCCCGGAGTGGCCAGGGCCAGCAGCAGGGGCAGGGAGACCAGCATCGGTGACGGATCCTCGGGCGATGGCGACAGGCGCGAGCATGGCACCGCCGACTAACAGCCGACTAACGATGGCCGCTAAGGGGCTGTTAGCCGACCGCGGCATCGTGGTGCTGCCGGAATGGTCCGGCCACGAACAGGAGAACTCCCATGCTGAAGTCGCTCACCCTCGCCACCGTCGCCGTGCTGGCCATCGCTCCGGCCGCGCACGCTGCACCGCTGGGCATGGCCCAGGCCGAGCAGGCCCTGCGCAAAGCCGGCTACACCCAGATCCACGAGATCGAACGCGATGACGGCCTGTGGGAAGCCGACGTCAGCCGCGCCGATGGCCGCTTCAGCGAGGTCTACGTGGACCCGAAGACCGGCGAGATCTTCGATGAGCACAACGGCCGCGCGCTGCTGCCGACCGAGCAGGTGCTGGCCAAGGCACAGTCGCAGGGCCTGCGCGAGATCCACTCGCTGGAGCGCGATGGCGCCACCTGGTCGCTGGAAGCGCGCAATGCCCGCAACCAGAAGGTCGAGGTGCGCCTGAGCGGCTATGACGGCCGCATCCTGCACAGCGAACGCGACGGCTGGCTGGATTGAGCGCCTCGGGCAGCGCCGGGCCATGCCCGGCGGCCTGATGCATGCGCTGCGCTCGCCGGGCATGGCCCGGCGCTGCCCGCAGGTGCTTACCAGCCGTAGGGCGGCGGGTAGTCCCAGTAGCCGGGGCCGCGACCGTAGTAACCGCCATACGGGCCGAAGAACCCCGGGCCCTCGCCTTCGCTGACGTGGATGTTGAGGTTCACCCCGCGGGTCTTGCCCTCGTCGGTGGTGTAGTTCTTGCTCAGATTCAGTGTGGCGGCGTTGTAGTGGCTGTTGCCGCCCCGCTTGGAGTACCCGATGCCGGTGGTGAAACTGCCGGAGACCTTCACCTTGTCGTCCTGCACGTCGGCGATGCCGGCATCGTCGTGCACGCGCGGGCCACTCTTGTCACCGTAGTAGGTGCCCGGCGGGTCCTGCTGCAACGTCGGATCGTTGAGGTAACGCATCGGCGCCTGCGGCAATGTCAGATCCAGCCCGGATGCCTGCGGTGCGGTGGCGCCGGCAGCGGACTGGGCGAGCACGGTCCCGGGCAGGGCCAGGCACAACAGCAGGGTCAGGGGGCGGATCATCTTGGCGCTCCAGCGGACAGGGACCACGCCACACGCGGCGTTACAGGCCGACGCTAGCAGGGCGTGCTTGAATGATGCCTGTCGGCGCCGGATTGGGGTAGAGCCGGGCCATGCCCGGCTGCAGGTCACAGCCGCCCGAACCCGAACAGCTCCGCCAGCGGATGCTTGCGCCGCTCGATGCGGGCCCGCAGCAGTTGTGCGCCGATCATGGAATAGGTGATGCCGTTGCCGCCGTAGGCCATTGCCAGGTGCACGCGCGGCCCCCACTGTTCATGCGGGCCGAAGAACGGCAATCCGTCGGCGGTCTCGGCGAAGGTACCGGCCCATGAGAATGCCGGTACCGGGTCGAGCTTGGGAAACCAGTGCAGCAGCTGCTTCATGAGCTTGTCCGCCTTGCCTTCCACCCGCCGGTCGCGCCGTGCCGGAATATCGATGGCATCGTCCAGCCCGCCCACCAGCAGGCGACGGTCGCCGGTGGCCCGCAGGTACAGATAGGGGCGCGCGCTTTCCCACACCATCGTGCGCTGCAGGGGGCCCAGCACCGCGGCATCGACAGGGTCGGTGATGAAGGCATAGCTGCTGCGGTTGCGTGCGACGCGCTGCGAAAGCCAGCGCTGGTTGGCGTATCCCATCGCCAGCACCACGTGGCCTGCGCGGATCGTCGCGCCTGATTCGGTCTGGGCGGTTACGCCCCGTGTGCCTGGCGTCAGCGTGTGCAGCACGGTGCGATCGTGAATGTGGCCGCCGCGCTGGCGCACCCGCTTCAGCAATCCATAGGTGAGGCAGTAAGGGTCGACCCGCGCTGCCTGCCGGGTCAGCAATGCGCCGCCGGCGTCCACATCGAAGCGCTCCGCCAGCGCCTCCGGGCCCAGCCAGCGGGCGTCCAGGCCGGCGCTGCGGCGTGCCTGGCCCTCGGCCATGAGGCGGGGCACGTCGCGGTGGCGACTGGCCAGGTACAGGCTGTCCATGCGCCGGAAGTCCACGTCCTTCAGGCCACGCGCCACTTCGCCCAGTGCCGGGATCGCCTCGGCACAGGCCCGGTAGGCCAGCGTGGCCGCGTCGTGGCCATAGCGCTGGGCCAGTTCCAGCAGATGGGTGTCGATCTCGTACTGCAGCAGCGCGGTGCTGGCGGCGGTGCTGCCCCAACCGATGTCGCGCTGCTCGATCAGGGCGACATCGTGACCGTGACCTGACAGCTCATCGGCGATCAGTGCGCCGGTGATGCCGCCGCCGACCACCAGCACATCGCAGCGCAGGTCGCCCTCCAGCGGGGGAAATGCCTGGATCAGGCCATTGCGTACGGCCCACCAGGGATAGCCACTTTTCAGGTCCATGGTGATGGGTCAGGCGGTGGGATGGCCGGTGTGCGGCGTGTGGATCAGTTCGGACAGATCGAAGCCCTGCAGCCGCGCCGTGGCCAGATAATGGTCCCGCACGGTGGCGTCCAGCTTCGGCTCCCGTGCCAGCAGCCACAGGTAGCGGCGATCGGGGCTGCCAACCAGCGACACGCTGTAGTCCGGAGCGATCTGGATGACCCAGTAGTCGCCCTTGGCGAAGGGCAGCCAGCGCAGGCCCTTGGGCAGGAAGCTCACTTCCAGGCGCGCGCTGTCGTTGTCGACGGGGCAGGCTTCGCCGCTGGCCTCCTCGACCTGGCCGTCCATGCGGCAGCGGTTGTGGACGCTGACGTTGCCGTTGTCGAGCAGGCTGTAGTGCGCCGAGACATCGGTGCAGCCTTCCGGCTCGTGACGCATTGGCAGGCGCGCGATCTCATACCAGGTGCCCAGGTAGCGGGGCAGCTTGAGGTCGGCGACGGTCTTCAGTGGCAGCTGTTCGGTCATCGGCAGGCGCAGCGGGAACGGGCCTCCACGATGCCGACGGCCTCGCCACGAGCGGGTGAAGCCGGAGCGATGGCGGTGTCCAGAACATTGCGTCGCCGCGGCGTCATTCCCGCTGTCATCGGGGCGGCGGTATCCTGCCGCCAGCGCCGGGTGTTCCGATCCAACCTGAAGTGGAGGTGCCGATGTACCAGGTGATCCTGTTGAAGAGTGAAACCGCGTTCGCGCGCGAGCAATGGCCGCAGGTCGACGATCTGGTGGACTATGAGGGCGTCAGCTACAGCCTGCGCGCCGGTCCGCGCCAGCCGCTGCCGACCGACCACGACTGGCCTCCGGTGGCGGTGTACGCCCCGGACGAAATCACCGAGGAAGAGTTCCAGGACTGGTATGCGCTGCAGCAGCCGACGGTGGAGGAGCTGCGGTTGAAGTACTGAACCGCGGGGGCGGGTGCTGCGGGCGGGGCCGCCCCGGGCATCCGACCTTGACCGGTCGTGCCGTATAGTCGCGCGCAGGCGCGGTGGTCCGCGCGAACCGGTGTGCATCTGGCGTGTCTTCCTTCCTGCAATCGATCCGCATGCGCGGGCCCTGGCTGGGCCTGCTGCTGGGTGCCGTCCTTCTGCTGTCCGCGCCGGTGCTCGCGCAGAACGAGGCGCCTACGCCGAAGCAGCAGCTGGCACAGATTGACAGCGCGCTGAAGGAGATCGACCGCAAGCGTGACGACGCCGAAGCCACCGAAACACTCGGCACGCTTTCAGAGAACGCCTCGAAGGCCAAGCGGGATGCCGAGGCGCTGGAAAAGTCCCTGCAGCCACAGCTGGACCAGCTCAAAGAGCAGCTGGCCCAGCTGGGTGAAGCGCCGCAGGGCACCACCGAGCCCCCCGACCTGGCCGCGCAGCGACGTACGCTCAGCCGCGAGAGCGATGCCCTGGCCGCCTCGGTGGCCCAAGCCAAAGCCATCGCGGTGCGTGCCCAGCAGTTGAGTGCGGACATCGACAAGCAACGTTCCGCGCAGATCAGCGAGGAACTGGGCCGCAAGGTTGATTCACCGCTGTCGCCGTCGCTCTGGCGGCAGGTGGCCGATCAGCTTCCCGATGACATCGCCCGCGTGCGCCCGTTGGCGCAACAGGGGCGTGACACCCTGGCCAAGGCCATCGACACCCACGGCTGGGGCACCCTGCTGCTCGGCCTGGCCGGAGCACTGGTGATGATGTTCCCGCTGCGCCTGTGGCTGCGCGCGCTGGGGCGCCGGTTTGCCGCCTCGGAACGCGCGCCGGACGGCCGCCTGCGCCGTTCCGGCCTGGCCATGTGGCTGCTGCTGGTGGGCACCCTGCTGCCGGGCTATGCGGTGGTGGTGCTGGTGGCTTCGCTGAATGCCATTGGCGGCATCGCCCCGCGCCTGCAGAACGTGGCCGATGGCCTGGTGGCGGCGACCTTCGCTGCGGCCTTCATCGCCGCGCTCAGCGCGTGCCTGCTGATGCCCAGGCGCCCCTCCTGGCGGCTGCTGAACCTGGATGACACCGCCGCGCTGAAGCTGCGCAAGTACGCCTGGGGTGCCGCTGCGCTGGCCTGGCTGAGCAACGTGCTGGTGGCCATTGACCGTGCCACCCGCACCAGCGACGTGACCACGGTGGCACTGGATGGCGTGATTGCGCTGACCTACCTCGGCCTGATCATGGCCATGCTGGTGACCCTGGCACGCCTGCACCGGCGGCAGACGGCCGAAGCCGAAGCGAAGCTGGAAGCGCAGGCCGATGGTCTCGGCGCACAGCAGCCGGTGCGCCGCAGCAGTTGGTTGGTATTGGCGCGCGTGGCTGGCAACATCGCGGTGGTGGCGGCGATCATCGCCACGCTGCTGGGCTATGTGAACTTCGCCAAGTTCGTGAACCAGCAGTTGATCGGCGGCAGCATCGTGGTGCTGGCAGCCACACTGCTGTTCAAGTTCGTCGATGATTTCTGCACCTGGCTGTTGAACGCCGACAGCAAGGTTGGCCAGACCATCCTGCTCAGCACCGGCCTGAGCGTCTCCAGGCTGGAGCAGGCCGGCGTGCTGCTGTCGGCGGTGCTGCGCACCTTCGTGGTCCTGATCGCGCTGCTGGCACTGGCCGCGCCCTTCGGCAATGTCGGCTCGATCGTGGAGCGCTTCGCGTCGCTGGCCAATGGCATTCCCATCGCCAAGGACCTTACGCTGGAGCCGGGCCGCATCGTACTGGCCATCGGCGTGCTGCTGGCCGGGCTGGGGGTGATGCAGGTGGTGCAGCGCTGGCTGGCCGACACCTACCTGCCCAAGACCGAACTGGATCTGGGCGCGCGCAATTCAATCAGCACCGTCGCCCGCTATCTTGGCATCATCATCGCAGTACTGTGGGCCCTGACGGTGATGGGACTGAACCTGCAGAAGCTGGCGCTGCTGGTCAGTGCGTTGTCGGTGGGTATTGGTTTCGGCCTGCAGGCGATCACCCAGAATTTTGTTTCCGGCCTGATCCTGCTGGCCGAGCGACCGGTGAAGATCGGTGACTGGGTGAAGCTGGGTGACCAGGAAGGCGACATCCGCCGCATCAATGTGCGCTCGACCGAGATCCAGGTGGGCGACAAGTCCACGTTGATCGTGCCCAACTCGGAGCTGATCACCAAGACCATCCGCAACATGACGATGGGCAACAATCAGGGCCGCATCCAGATCCAGTTCGCGGTACCGACCAGCACCGACGTCGCCGGCCTGCGGCAGGCCATGCTGGATGCCTATGGCGCGCACACCAGCGTGCTGCAGACGCCCGCGCCGACGGTTTACATCGACGGCATTGCCGGCGGCCAGATCACCATCAACAGCTTCGCCTACGTGGCCAGCCCGCGGCAGGTGTACGGCACCCGCAGCGATCTGTATTTCAGTCTGTTGCAGATCCTGGCGGAGCGGAACATTCCGCTGTCCACGCCAACGGACATCCACATCACCCGCGACCCCCAGGAGTAGGGGATTCCCGGCAGGGCTGCGCCCTGCACCTGCTGCGAGCTGGAGCAACAGCAACAGCAACAGCAACAGCAACAGCGCGCATTCCGTGGGATGGCGGGGTGGGTCCGGTTGCGGGGGTCGCTGCAAGTACGTCCATGTAAGCTCGGTCGCCGCATCAATGCGGCTCACGCCCCCGCAACCGGCCCCCCCCGCCTTAGACAGATTTCCGCGATCTGCTGGAA